>NZ_JAGFPF010000420.1:0-1487 GCF_025962695.1 Candidatus Symbiopectobacterium sp. NZEC135
GAGAATCTGGCCAAGCCGCTCATTGTGACAGGGTCACAAATTCCGTTAGCGGAGTTGCGTTCTGATGGACAAACCAACCTGCTGAACGCCCTGTATGTCGCGGCTAATCACCCGGTGAATGAAGTCAGCCTGTTTTTCAATAACAAGCTGCTGCGCGGTAACCGCACCACGAAAGCCCATGCGGACGGCTTTGATGCGTTCGCCTCCCCCAACTTCCCGACGCTGCTAGAAGCCGGTATTCATATACGCCGCCTGGTGCCGCCTCAATCGGAAACCCCCAGTGGGCCGCTGATCGTGCATCCTATTACCCCGCAACCGATCGGTGTGATTACCGTTTATCCGGGAATTTCAGCGGATGTGGTGCGTAACTTCCTGCGTCAGCCGGTCAAAGCGCTGATATTGCGCTCTTACGGTGTGGGGAATGCACCGCAAAGCCCGGCGCTGTTGGACGAACTGCGTCAGGCATCGGCACGCGGTATCGTGGTGGTTAACCTCACCCAGTGCATTTCCGGACGGGTGAACATGGAAGGCTACGCCACCGGCAACGCGCTGGCGCAGGCCGGTGTGATCAGCGGTTTTGATATGACGGTGGAAGCCGCGCTGACTAAACTGCATTATCTGCTGAGCCAGCCTGATTTAACCCCGGATACCATTCGCCAGTTAATGCAACAAGACCTGCGCGGCGAACTGACTCAGGACGCCTAACCCGGATGCTGGAGCTGCCATGAACCCTACCGTCCTACACCATGCAGTCATCAATCATGCCCTGCTGTTGGTCGATTTGCAGAATGATTTTTGCCCGAACGGCGCACTGCCTGTCGCACAGGGTGATGTCACCATTGAGGTTGCCAACGTGGCGATAGCGGCGGCACAGAAGGCCGGGATGCCCATCATTGCCAGCCAGGATTGGCACCCGGCCAATCATCTGAGCTTCGCCAGCAATCATCCGGACGCTGTCGTGGGTGAGTGTGGTGAACTGGCAGGATTAGCGCAGATCTGGTGGCCAGTGCACTGCGTACAGGGTACGCGAGGTGCGGAGTTCCACCCGCGCCTTCATCATCATGCGTTTGATGCGGTGATACAAAAAGGCACTCAGCCTGACATTGACAGCTACAGCGCTTTTTTCGACAACGGAAAACGCGCCACCACCGCACTGGATAACCTGTTGCGCCAACGCGGCATCACGCGGTTGACCATCATGGGGCTGGCAACGGATTACTGCGTAAAATTTACCGTGCTCGATGCGCTGGCACTCGGGTATGAGGTGCAGATCGTTGAAGAGGGCTGCCGCGGTGTGAATCTCCAACCGGACGACAGCGAGGCTGCCCTGGTAGACATGGTGGCTCGCGGAGCGCGCCGCATTTGCCTGGCCGACTTTATCGCAACATCAGCAAATGACTCCGCATAATACTGCGCCCCTGTGCATTCAGGGGCTCGGCTACTGTCGTTCTCGCTGAATCAGGTTGTCGATGGCAAACGCCTGCTTC
>NZ_JAGFPF010000421.1:0-1484 GCF_025962695.1 Candidatus Symbiopectobacterium sp. NZEC135
GGACAACGAGAAATGCAGTTTCCTGCTATTTATATGGATAAACACCCCATCTCGTCAGAATGTGATGCAACTCGCATTGTTAGCATCAATATAATAAGCGACGGAATGATTTGACTGCATCATTCATAAAAAATCGCTGCTTACCTTCATAGCATAGTTGAAATTAAAAGCGGGGAAAGCGGTCATCTGTGGCAACGATCACACTGTAATGCGCCTGTTCGACATTGCACTCAGCATAGGGTAATTGGCTGTCATGAACGTTGATGCCCAATTGATAAATCAGATTTTCAGAAATGAGGTGGGTAAAGTTTTCCCACTGTTCAACAGACATATCAGATAAATAGTCATTGCCATTTTTCTGGTATTTTATTTTCCTTAATGCTTCTGGCAATGCTTCCCTTACCGCCTGTGGTGAATACAGGGTAAACTCACCGTTAGCAATGGTATTGTTGTAAATCAGCGCATCAACACATTCACCATCAGACATCGATAAATAACCATAAATTTCGCCCATATTCTCGATAGCGTTGTTTATCGCCGCGTGTATTTTAGGTTCCCAGCCGTTATTTTCTATTTTCCGTAAAATAACGGATTTATCAACATCCAACCAACTTTCATCCCTATCATGCAGCATCAAAGCTGCCCGAAACTGGCAGGCACCGTCTTCACTCAATGCATAGCGCAGTTGACGGTTGTTGTGGTTAAAGGTTGCGTAATCGACCGCATCAAACGTCCCTTGTTGCGGTGTATACCATTTCGGTTTAATGGGTAAACCGTCGAGCTGCATAATTTTTTCTTTCACCAAGGCCGGAATATTATCCACGCAGGGTCCCTCGTCCTTGAGGTGCGTACCGGCGATAAACAGCAGCGTAAGTCGGTCCTGTAGAAAGGTATTGTTGATCCACTGGGGGAAATCGGTGATTAACGACTGACACTGGGCGCGCGCCTGTTGGGCGAGGTCGGCAGTTCCGCCCTCATCCTGGCACACGATACGGCAGAGATGATCCTGGGCGAGCGTTGCCACCTCGCCTTTTCCCAGAGCGATATTTTGTAATAACTCAAGACTCTCACCACAGTTGTTTTTTGCTTGATGATATACGCTATCAAGATGTTGTTTTACGCTGAGACCATCACCGCCGTCACGATGCAGAGATGTCCCTTCGATAGCCGCGGAAATAAGCACATCAAGCCGATGGCTATGCAGTTTCGAATCATAAAAGGGTGATGATGGAATTAGCGATGAGCACGATCGGTGCGGGACTAAGATAGACATAACGATGACTTTCCGTGTAAAAGATAGCGTGGTTTTACACCGTTAACCCGAGATATTCATTCAAAAAATAAGCCGTTATTTTTTAACGGCTACTGTCTCTCCTTTATGACAAGAGAGGATTGACACCACCAGCCGTTATAACCCTGTGTAGCGCAGTGGCATACGCCGAATACCGGTGTGCTTATTGCTGCGCACCCACTCCACCGGACCA
>NZ_JAGFPF010000422.1:0-1484 GCF_025962695.1 Candidatus Symbiopectobacterium sp. NZEC135
CCTGTATGGCGCTGCTGAGCGTGGGCAGCGTCGCCAGGGCGGAACAGATTGGTTCTGTAGATACGGTTTTCAAACTGCTGGGGCCAGACCATAAAATTGTGGTGGAAGCCTTTGACGATCCAGACGTTGCGAACGTTACCTGCTATTTAAGCCGTGCTAAAACCGGCGGCATCAAAGGGGGGTTAGGCCTGGCAGAGGATACCTCCGATGCGGCCATTTCCTGCCAGCAGGTTGGGCCGATTACGCTGTCGGATAAGATAAAGAAAAGTGATGATAGTGGCACGGTGGTGTTCCAAAAGCGCACGTCACTGGTGTTCAAAAAACTTCAGGTGGTCCGTTTCTATGATGAGAAACGCAACGCGCTGGTCTACCTGACTTACTCCGATCGTTTGGTCGATGGCTCACCCAAAAACGCCTTGAGCGCGGTGCCGATCATCCCCTGGGGCAAGAGCGAGTAGTGTGTTAGGGAATACGTGCCGAGACAGAAAAAGCCATTTTCCCCTCGTCATCCTGAGGGGGGGGGGCGTAAATGGACATTGTCAGACTATGCGGCGACTGATATGCCTCGTTAACGCACATAAGGCATAACCATCAGGGGTTAAACGATGAATTCAACGATCTGCACAGAACAACAATTCGTGGGTAGTGCACTGACAGGGAATACCATTAGCGAATGTCGGTTCATCAATTGCGATTTCTCACGTGCAGACCTGACAGAAACCGTGTTCAATAATTGCCATTTCTATGATGATGAAAGCCAGACGGGATGTGATTTTTCGCATTCGGTACTCAAGGAGGCGAGATTTATTGGGTGCGATTTGAGCCTGTGCAATTTCCGGTACGCAGACGCGTTTGGCATTGAGATCAGAGAGTGCCGCGCGCAGGGGGCCGATTTCCGTAGCGCCAGTTTCATGAACAAAATTACAGAGCGAGTTTGGTTTTGCAGTGCTTTCATTATTAAATCAAATCTGAGCTATACCAACTTCTCAAAAACCGTATTAGAGAAATGTGAACTATGGGAAAACCGCTGGACGGCGGCAAATGTACTTGGTGCTTCCTTTGTTGGATCAGATCTCTCTGGCGGTGAATTTAACGAGTTTGACTGGCGTTCAGCTAATTTTACATTTTGTGACCTCACGGGCGCTGCATTGGGGAACCTCACTATCAGGGATACCGAGCTCGACGGTGTGAAGCTTGATATGAATCAGGCGGGTCAACTTCTGATGGATTTAGGGATTATTTTACAAGGTTAGAATGGGGTTGATGCTTTGTCGCTGAACGCAACGCGCTGGGCACGGATGAAAACAGGCATTAAAGCGATTGGCGAGAGCGGAGCCTGAGTTAAAAATAAAAGGCCGAAACCAGAGGGTTTCGGCCTGTCATGAGTCACTGAAAGCGCGTGTTAGTCTTCCAGATCGCCGCAGAAACGGTAACCTTCGCCGTGAATGGTGGCGATGATTTCTGGCGTATCGGCAGTGGATTGG
>NZ_JAGFPF010000423.1:0-1481 GCF_025962695.1 Candidatus Symbiopectobacterium sp. NZEC135
TGCTCTACTCGACGGCATGCGAGGATGGATTCTTCCCCATTAGGAATTTTCTCCATCATGATGGTTGGTGCACCTATCATCCCTGTTGACAATAAAATATCGTCTGGCTGTAATTCTTCGATGCTGATTAACCTAATTGGCCCATGCTTTTCAATTGCCTGCTGGGCCATAATCTTTCCAAGATGAGGATCACCCCCACCACCACTCGCTAAAATAGAAGCACCATAGCAAATATGTTCTATTGCCTTGATATCAAGAAGAATCACTTTGTTTTCCCTAAGCGCGGGAGTAAATGAAATCCCCTGTATACCATGATGGAGATTAATAAAGAATTTAATGAAGGAATCCCAACAGTTATTATCAACCCTGCCAAAACACCCGATAGGCACGCAATGATAGCATACCAACCTATGGCGGGAAGCATGGCGGGATCAGGAAGACATTGATTGTCACGACTTAGATCGAGTTCTTTCTTATGATTCTTTAGTAAAAAATAATCACACAGGATTACGCCAGCAATGGGAGGAAAAACAATACCCAGTAATACTAAAAAATGGGTAAATTTCTCCAAAATACCCGCAATAGTCAACAAGGTGCCTGTGAAACCTAAAATAATCGTTAACTTAACATAAGACATCCTATGCTTGCTAACACGTTCTATGGCATTAGCAAGCGCAAGCGTAGATGAGTAAAGATTGGAATCATTAATTTTTACAGCCGACAAGATTACGGCCAAGAGACCCAGCCAACCCGCACTTTGTGTCATAATAGTGACTACATCAGAAGTATTCATGGCGTGGGCGATGAGTATTGCAATACCATTGATAAAGAACTCACCGACAATTATCGATACCGTAACCATCCAAAATACGTGATGACTTTTTTGGCAATAACGAGCGATATCCGCAGTAGTTGTAGCCGTAACTATATAGCCTCCGGCAACCGCAGTTGCGGCCATTCCCAAGGTCATGGGTTCACCTGTGGGAAAACTCGTCGCCAACTGCATCAAATCATATCCTGATAAAAGTTTGATCACGATCCAGCCGACCACGAGCATAAACAATGGCACGGTGATAACAGCAATCCATCCTAAGGCACGGAATCCAAAAATCATCAGTGCGGTTATCCCTAATCCAGATATCACAGCGCTCATCGTAAATCCGGGTTGATTATCCAGTGCATAATTCACACCATGAGAGAGAATCGCGTTTTGCACACCAAACCAACCAATCAAACTTAACGCGATTAACACACTGACTAACGCTGATCCATAACGGCCAAATCCTCCCCATAGTGCCAATAAACTTGTTGATAAGCCTTCACGAGCGGCAGCAATTCCAAGCCCTAAACTGACCACTTCCAGCAGCATACTGCCCAGAAAAGTGGCTAGCATTGCTTGATGAAACGGCATCGAGTGGCCTAACAGAGCACCTAGCATGAACTGTCCTAGTGCCGTCATAATTCCGATACGAACCATGATC
>NZ_JAGFPF010000424.1:0-1480 GCF_025962695.1 Candidatus Symbiopectobacterium sp. NZEC135
TTTCTTTTGAGTAAAGGAAGCAATATCTCTGGTAGTTATCAGTATTAATATGCCTGACATGGCAATCTTTATAATGAGTTGTTGAATTATCACACACTTTTGTTTGTTTAAAAAAATCTCCCCTTGGGTTCTTTCTCATTGATTGTATTGATTTTATCGTACTCGCGCTTGAGGTTAACGCTTCTGCTTTTTGTGCGGATTGATCCGTGTCGGGTCTGAATTGCATAGCTTCGGTTGTTGACTGTGTCGCCGACGATAGGGGCATTGAAAATGGACTTAACGGTGAGTGGTCATTTGGTGGGCAACTATTACCAGGTACTATATTGTTTTGTTGTCGCGCCCACAAAAAAGCGCCGCAACTTACACTGGCACCTGCAAGTAAGCCCAATCCAAATATCGTTTTCCATCCGCATGAGGGCGCAGTGGAAAATGAAAAATTATTGTATTGCTGATTTTGTTGAATTAACTTATCACTTTTTAGTACCAATGACCTCCCTTCCTCTATGAACCTCAGTTCTTCAGGTGTTGCTTTCTGTGTCGATGCTGATGATGACGGAGAAAAAAATTCACGTACAGAACAAAGTAACGATCGTTGCGTATCGGATGAGCTTGAACAAGGCTTGTGTAGCGTATGATCTTCTTGAGAGTTAGAGACAGTGGATATCTGATTTAGCGTCTCATTTGATTGGGTTTCACGATGGTAATGTTGTATGGCGGTATTTTCATGATGGGTGCTTGTGATAGCATTCGTCTGCATTGAAACTCCATTTTAAATATCAATTTCTAAGTTTTAACACTATGGTTTATATCGTTGTCGGTAAAGACTATAGTTTTAAGCTGATAAGACTACAATTGTAAATAAAACCGAATTGGTTCAATTGTTAACTTAGTTTAAATAACACTGATTTTGTTACAAATAACGATACCGTATTTAATTTGAAGGATTTATGATATTTTGCATTGATTGTTATTTGCTACTGAGATTTACGCGCATGATATGATAATCATTATGTTTTATCATTCAAAGGAAATGTAAATATTAACATTATCAAAGACAGTGACCAACGGTTTCTATAGTTAACTATTTGAGTTTAAATGGTAAGTATGGAGAATTATAATTTATCCGGTGTTTTATTTTCAAAATATTATATCAATGCTGATTATGTGAATGCATCTTCGCTTGGAAATGTTTTCAATCATGCAGTTGATTTTTACTCGTTATGATTAATCGCCCGGAACTCTTATTTCAGTAATTGCTCGGTTTCTACAGGCTATGAGATGAAGAGCCAATTAATAAATAATATTTTTAGTTTTTTAAATTCTTGGTTGGATAAGTTTCATGACGGAAAAAATATTCATGGCAATATTTTCCATTGATTAAAGAACAATGATGGTGATGGCGTCATCGACTCTCTCTGGTATGGATAAGGCCGATTGGGCGATTGGTGATGGGGGAAGCAGTGAGTGGGCAACCTCCACT
>NZ_JAGFPF010000425.1:0-1480 GCF_025962695.1 Candidatus Symbiopectobacterium sp. NZEC135
CTGGAGATTTCGCTGCTGTTGCCTGCAACATCGGTGGCAGTAACCCGCAGCGGTTGTGCCCCGGCAGAGAGCACTTGAAGATCGGCGGCGGGAAGGTCGGCGCGCCAGTTTCCTTGTGCATCCACCGTCGCCTGATAGGTTTTGCCGTTGAGGGTGATCACCACGCTCTGTCCGCTACCGCTCACGCCGGTTTTGCCGATCACCGTCTGGCCGCTGGCGGCTTCGGTGGCGTTGAGCACATTATCCCCGAAGGGCGCTTCCATTGAGGGTTGCGGCAGGTTGTGGATGTGTACATCCAGATTGCGCTGGGCGGTGACAGGCTCGTCATTCGGGTTGGCAACGCTGGCATGGATCACGGCCGTGCCATCTTGCAGCGCGAACAGTGCCTCACTGGGAATGGATAGGCTCCAACTGCCGTCCGCCGCCGTGGTGGTGGTGTAGGTTTTTCCGTTCAAGGTCACGGTAACGGTTTGACCGATGGTCACGTTTACCGTGATGCCACTGATGGTGAGCGGCTGTGATGCCTCTACCCGGTTCAGTTGGTTATCCATGGCGATAATGCTGATGGAGATGCTGTCATTGCTGATATCGACATCGCTCCAGGCGGTGCCACTGCCTTCGTTGCCCGCCTTATCGCTCACCGTCGTGCTGATCGCGATCGGCCCGTCCGGCAGTTCTGCCATATGCTCCGCCGGAACGCTTACCCACCACTTGCCTTCACCGTTGACGGTCGTGAAGTAGGTCTTGGTGTGTAACTGCACGGTGATGCTTTGTCCCGCTTCCACGTTGGTGGTGGAGCCGCTCAAAATCTGGCTGACCTTGGTGTCCGCTGCGCTGATGGTGTTGTCTTCCGACACAAAGGCATTCACGGTGACCGTGGGACGCATCGCGCTGTCGGCGTCCAACCCAATGGCTTTCGTCACTTGCGTCACGTTGCCCGTGGCGTCGGTCAGGCTGGCTACCAGTGAATAAACACCGTTAGGCAGCGAGGCGAGGGCATGGGAAGGTAAATCGATGCTCCAGTTGCCGTCGTTACCCACCTTGCCGGTGTAGAACTGCCCGCCCAAAGACACGGTGACGGTTCTTCCCGCTTCGCTGACCGAGGCAGTGCCGTTGAGCGTTTGCGTGCTTTGCGCTTCCTGAATATTGATGATGTCGTCGGTGGCAATGGTGCCTAACGTCAGGGTCGGGGGCGTGACATCGACCAGGCTGCTAAAGCTGCTCGCGCCGTGGTTGCCCGCGATATCCGTTGCGGTAACCTGAAGGGTTGCATTGCCTTCCGGTAGCTGTTGCAGATCGGCGGCGGGAAGGGTGGCATGCCAGTTACCGTTGGTATCCACCGTGGCGTTGTAGGTTTTTCCCCCCAGCGTCACCACCACGGTTTGCCCGTTACCGCTGATACCGGTTTTACCGCTCACGGTTTGATCGCTGTGCGTTTCATTGAGATTCAACGAACCGTTGCCAAACGGTGTGTCGATGG
>NZ_JAGFPF010000426.1:0-1464 GCF_025962695.1 Candidatus Symbiopectobacterium sp. NZEC135
CGCTTCTGTGCGGTGTTCAGGAGATTACAAGCGTGATGGGAAGAATAAACTAGGATAAATTATTTACTCTTGGTAAAGGATTTTTGTTTTGGCCACGTTAGATACCCGCACTGTCGATGCACCTCACACTATTAACGCGAAAAATACGCCCAGCGAAGATGATCCTTTTCAGATGATTAGCCCTGATGTGTCTGCGAGTCATATTCGGGCCGCTTCACACCTGTATGGTATTTTCAGTCCAAGAGTGGAAACGGCTCGGGTGTTAGAGCTGGGATGCGGCACCGGAGGTAACTTACTGTCTTTTGCTGCGGCCTATCCGCAGGGCAGTGCGATTGGTGTCGATCTTGATGACGCCGCTGTTTCTTCTGGAAATCAGTTGGTTCAGTCATTAGGCCTGACGAATGTGCAGTTCGCTACCGCCAGCCTTGATGAGTTACTCATGATCATTCATGGCCCTTTCAGTGCAGTAAATGAGGGTATTCGCAGCGCGTTGTTGGAGTGGGCAAAACGTCATTTGAGTGAGCGTGGCGTTATCGCAATGGCATGGAACGCCTATCCAGGATGGAAAGCGGCGGAAGTGCTGCGCGATGCCTTTCAGCTTCATGGTAGTCAGGCGCAAAGTCAGGACGAAAAAGTGGCGAGCGCCCGAGCGATGTTAACGTATTTATCCCTCGGCAGCGCAGATCGGAATCCACTCAAGGGGGTACTGCATCCCTTAATCGAGCAGGCGGAAACACAGACTGACCTGATGCTCTCTCTTTGCTATTTGGAGGGAATCAATGAACCGTGCTATCTGGTTGACTTTCATGCGATGGCCGCTCAGAACGGTTTAACTTTTGTTGGTGATGTCCTGCCACAGCGAGAATTAGCTGAACATTATGGCGGCGAAGTAGCAAAATTAACCGACACGGTTTCTCCTGGGCACAACAAGATACTGCGGCAACAATATCTCGATTTTGCCGTGGGGCGTAGCGAGCGTTTCAGCCTGCTAGTGCCAGACAGTCGGGCGAATGAGATTCTTCCTGAGCCAGCGTTGAGCCGCTTAAAGGATTTTCATTGGGGCGGCAACTTTGAGCGTGTGGTTACGGATACGGGGACAGTGACTAACACTTACCTTTCAGGACAAGGGGTGACGATCGGCGTTAACCACGATCTGACGTTGCACCTGATGGACGTGATATGTGATGCCTGGCCGCATAGCGTCAGCTTCGAACAACTGGTGTTTAATACGCGTGCTCCTGAACGGCAAGGTGAGGACGAACAGCACCGACAGGATGTATTGGCTGCGTTGAAAATCCTGTATACCCGGGGTATTTCTGAGCTGAACTATAGTCTTCAAGAGTCTCGCTATAATCTTTGTCCTGCATCGACAGTGAGATTGTTACCGGAGTTAGCGACCTTATGGCACAAACGGAACGGTGCAGCCCAAGCTATTACCGGTTTCAATTTTTGGCATGAAAAGAT
>NZ_JAGFPF010000428.1:0-1463 GCF_025962695.1 Candidatus Symbiopectobacterium sp. NZEC135
AACCAGGCCAACAAATCTGCCTGAAAAGTATCAGGGAATAAAGGGGAGGGCGACAACAAACAGTAACAGGAACCCTCTTCGACAAATCCCAGCGGTGCCGCCAGAACGCCACTGGCAATATCATCTCTGACCAATTGCCAGGGCCCAATGGCAACCCCTAATCCGCCAACGGCAGCCTGTAAACTGAAATAAAAGTGTTCAAACGTTTGCCCATTACTGTCATTAAGTGGGTGTTGGGTTACCGCACTCCACGTTTGCCAGGCGCTTAAGCGCGTGCGGCTGTGTAACCGTGGCGCGGTGGTTCGCAATGACAACCCGTTTTCACCGGGAGAAAACCAGTCAACCACGTTATCAGGCCGGCAAACCGGCCCAACTTTCTCACTGAACAGGTGTTCTGCATGGTAGCCGTCAGGTAACGGGAAATCATCGCGCCGAATCGCCAAATCAATGCCAGCATTAAATGAAAATGCGCCTCCGCCAGCAACCAAATGAATATCCCGATCCGGATGTTTTGCCTGAAACGCGGGCCAACGGGGGATAAGCCAACGCATCAGCAATGTGGGTTCACATGACACCACCCAGCGCCTTTGCTGGCGCGCGCTGGCACGCAATTCACTGGTGGCACGCTGCATGACCGTCAGCCCTTCATGAACCGCCTGCGCTAGCGTGCGGCCTGCTTGCGTCAGAAAAACCCGGCGACTGCGTCTTTCAAACAGCGCAACCCCTAAATCATCCTCCAGCATACGCACCGCACGACTGATCGCACCGTGCGTAAGGTGTAACGCCTCGGCTGCGCGCGTGAAGTTCTCAAACCGTGCTGCGGCTTCAAAACAGCGCAACGCTATCAGTGAAGGGAGGCGGGTTTGATTTACCTCTAATCGTGAGTCTAACTCACCATTGCTGTCAGAAATCATCGTTAGTTATCCCTATGGGGTTTGCATAGCATATTGATATCTAATTTGATGTTCAAAAGGTTATCTATGATCGAGTATCTCGCAGTATTCACAATAACACTGTTTGCCGTTATCAGCCCAGGGCCTGATTTTGCCATGGTGACACGCAATAGTCTGATGCTGTCGCGCCGGGCGGGAATCTTAACGGCTGTCGGGATCGGTGGCGGTATTCTGGTGCATATGAGCTATACCCTGATAGGCATCGGGTTGATCATTCAGCAATCACTGTGGTTGTTCAATATTATCAAACTGATTGGCGCGGCATACCTTATCTGGCTCGGGGTGAAAATGTTGCGCACCAAACCCACCCGCACCCAGTCCGATACCGGCATCGCCTCCGTTTCCGATGGGGTAGCGCTACGCACCGGCTTTCTCACCAATGTACTAAACCCGAAAACAACGATATTCATCGTCAGCCTGTTTATGCAGGTGGTCAGCCCGCAGACACCGTTGGCGGTACAAATCGGTTACGGCATTTTTATCTCGGTAGCGCACATCTCATGGTTTTGT
>NZ_JAGFPF010000427.1:0-1463 GCF_025962695.1 Candidatus Symbiopectobacterium sp. NZEC135
AGCAGTTCCGTGCCACCATCTTCCCAAATTTACCCGCGGTATCCTCCCCACCGAGCATACGCACGAAACGCTCCGGTAACGTGCCGAACATCAGGCCAATCTCGAACGGTTTCGGGAAACGGATATGCTGATCACCGGCCCAGAAATGCCAGTAGGCGTCTTTGTCCCAATCCGGCAATTCTTCATAGCGCTTATCATCCCAATTGAGCGCCAGTAGTGCTAATGACACCCCAGCGATATAACCGCCGCGCTTCAGCACCTCACGCGGATCCTCTTTTATCGCCCTGCCCAGCTTACTCACCCCCTGCAACCGCGCATTGAGGAACGGCACCACATCGGTAAGGCCGATAATCAATTTGCTCGAGCCCATCATGCTGAAATCCATCAGGTCGCGCGCTTCAAACGCTGCCTGAGCCTTGCTCTTGCCGGATTTCAGCGCCGCATCATAAGTTGCCACGCGGTTGGCATTCTCAGCCCCTTCACTGACCTGCCGGTATTTCTCCCAGCCAGTTTCTAATTTCTCCAACACATCCTTGCTGCTGCGTACCAGCGTCGATTCAAATTCGCGCATCTGGCTATCGCTGTACCCTTTGCGGCGCAGCACTTTGCGGATATTCGCCGCCGCCCCTGCCGGATCGTAGACGTTGAGGTAACCGCCGCCGAACGTGGCACCAGCCGCCATCATGTCCACCAGCGTATCATCCACGGCCAGCGCCTTTTTCAAGCCTTGCCATGACGAGATCCCTGCACGGAAACCGTCTTTGTTGATAGCCCAGGAGTGGAGAGAATCGCGCATAAAGTTGCGCAGGATAAAATCAGGCATCGCCGTGGTGCCGATGGTCAGCACGCGTTTTGCCTGGCGCGCCGCCCGCATAAACAGCGAGTTGCTACGTTCCATGTCGATCATGGTGAAGGCGCGGAACAGATCGGGGTCATTGACCTGCACCAGCTGTTCCTGACCGTCGATGTAGACTTTCACCACATTCTTACCGATACGCCCGTAATCCATCTTGTTCGGGTTTTCGATAACCTCCAGCGCGCCGGTATCCGCCAGATTCACCACGGAGCGGCGCATCGCCTCGTTTTTCATTGAAGCATCAACGGATTTCGCCACATAGTTGAACAGGTTTTCGATCGGGTCTTTGATGGTCAGTTCGCTGCCTTTCAGCTTACGTACCGTACTGCTCTGGTTGGCGACGCCGCGCGTGGTCCAGGGGCCATGCGTTTCACCATTCTCAGCTTCACGGAAATAAGGCAAATACCAGGCATCTTCCCACGTAGCCCGACTTTCAGGATCAATCAGGCCCATGTCCTGTTGCAGGTCCAGAATCGATTTGATAAACGCGTCATACTTGCGTTTCTGCTCGGTGAACAGCGTTTCGTTGCCCCGATTCAGGGTTTTCATGTAGGCAATTTCGTCTGCCGTGAAGTTGTTTTCGCGCCCTTCTGCCAGTAGCCGTTCG
>NZ_JAGFPF010000429.1:0-1462 GCF_025962695.1 Candidatus Symbiopectobacterium sp. NZEC135
GCGGTTCATGTAGCGGATTGGCTCGACCGGAGAGTTACCAGACTGGAGCAATGCTCGCAGAGCGTGACGTGGAACCGCGCCCCATTGGAGTATCGTATTTGGCAGGTCGTCATACTGGTCCGGCAGGGTGTTCTCAATTTCGTCCAACCAGTCACAAAGTCGTTGGAATGAATTTTCGGGAGCAACGTGGCACATCTCGCCATCAACCTCTTGCTGGCAACTATCATCAGCAAGCTCGAACGCGGCACCACAAACGCCGAGTAGCAACCCAATTACACGCTGGTGCTCTGCCGTTACGCCAGTTGCCAGTTGTGCTTCTAACTCGGCAGCTCGCGCCAACACTCCCCGCACATACTCAATAGAGTGCATGGTTTCGCGTTCACGCTTCAGGCTTGTAACTTCAACTTCTGCTGCGAGAAGGCGCGATACCAATTCCTCAGCTTCATGCGCTGGAATCATTACGTTGTGAGCATCGCCGTAGGTTTTTCGCCATGACGCTATTGTATTCAAGCGTTCCTTCGTCAAAGTATTCATGTTATTTAGTCCCAGTAGGTAAGTTCTTCTGCTACTGCTTCATCCGCAGCATCTTGACTATCGAAAACCTGACCGCCGTCCTCGACTGTTATTTGTGCGTAGTGGCGGCAGAAGGATTTCCATTCTTTCTTTCCGCCAGCCCAGCCACGATCCCATCCCAGTGCTTTGGTTTCTTTACGCCACGCGCGGTTTGCGTACTGCATTTGTGTTTTAGCCATCTATTCACCCTCAACCGGAATAACCCCCGATTTAACGAAAACTAACCAGTGCGTTTTGTCGCCTTTACCAACCCGCTGGCGGATAATTGGAGTTTCTGGTGTCAGTGCTAAAATCTGGCTGGTGGGAATTTGCGTTTCGTTCCACTTGAACAGCAAAACACCGAGTGGCCGCAGCACGCGAAACGCTTCGGTAAAGCCAATGCGTAGGTCGCTTCTCCACGTTTCGTGCTTTAACACGCCGTACTTCTTTCGCATCCAACCCTCTGGTCCTGCCCGCTCCAGATGGGGGGGATCGAACACCACAACCGGGAACGAATTATCAGCAAACGGTAGCTGGCGGAAATCGGCGATTACATCTGGGCTGATAACAAGTTTCCGGCCGTCACAAAGCGTATGTTCTTCCTTGCGGATATCTATGAACACACCGCGTTGGTCAGTCTTGTCGAGCCAAAACATGCGGGAACCGCAGCACATATCGAGAACCGTATTTTTGTTCACTTATTCACCTCTGGTGTGGTCTCGGCACCCAATACCCAGCGCAGGGCGGCGGCATAATCGCCGGTCGCATCATCAAGGGCTTTCGTGATTTCTTTCCGGGTTTTGAGTTTCGGTTTCGCGTCACCCATCACTTCACGCTGGCGGCGAACACGTTCATGCCCGGATACACCGCTGGTGGCCTGAACCAGTTCCTTTACCTTTTCCCGCTGCTG
>NZ_JAGFPF010000042.1:0-36389 GCF_025962695.1 Candidatus Symbiopectobacterium sp. NZEC135
GTTGAGCAGACAGCGCTGCTTCCGCTGATCGATCGCGCGATGTACACCATTCAGGGACCGGGAAAAAGCAAAGGATTAGTACTGCGCACCACTGTCAGCGGTGATGTGCCCTTGCTTATCGATATGGATGCGACTCGCGTGCGGCAAATTCTGGTCAATCTGTTGGGGAATGCGGTCAAATTTACGGATAACGGAGGAATAACGCTCAGCGTCACGCGCAACGACAACACGCTGATATTTGCCGTCTGTGACAGCGGCAAAGGCATTGCCTCTGCCGACCACGATGCGGTATTCACCCCTTTCTTTCAGAGCCAGGGGAACATTCAGGGGACTGGGCTTGGGCTGACGATTGCCTCGAATCTAGCTCGAATGATGGGGGGCTGGCTGGATCTCAACAGTTCGTTAGGGCTCGGCACCTGCATCTCTTTTATGATGCCACTCGGTAAACACATCACACCCACGCCATTAAACGGCAATATCACTGCGCCAGTGGAGCTGCATCGGCAACTGAGCGAATGGGGACTGACATGCGATGCCGCAACGCATGACAATGCCCTGTGCGCCGATGAACTTGGCTTTTTGCCGGGTAAACTCTATACGTTAGCCGCTCAGATAACATCAGGCATCACCGACACCGATAAAGCGGTGATCCCGGTTCAACCTTGGCGCTTGCATATCCTGCTCGTGGACGATGCGACGATAAACCGTGACATCATTGGTGCCATGCTGACACTGCTCGGGCAAAACGTCACTACCGCCTGTAACGGCCGAGAAGCGCTGGCGTGTGGGCGACAACAACGTTTTGATCTGGTGTTGATGGATGTCTACATGCCGGAAATGGATGGCCTGACCTGCACCCGGCAGTGGCGTCAGGACAGCAATAATCAGGATCCTGAATGCGCCATTATTGCCTTGTCAGCCAACACTGCATCGGAAGAAATTATCCGTTGCAAGCAAGCCGGTATGCACCACTATCTGACCAAGCCCGTCACGCTGGCGCATTTGGCCGATAGCATCAGCATCGCCGCTGAATATCAACTTCAGCGAGCCATCGATCTGCAAGAGCAAGATAGCCTGACGGACAAAGCCGTCATCAATATCACTCACCGCACTATGCGACGAAAAGTCCGTCGTTCACTGCGCGAATTGCTATCAAGCATTGAACAAAATTCAAGCGATCAGAAAAAAACTATCACGCTGTTGCATACCCTAAAAGGATGCATCGGGCAGGCTGGTCTCGGTCCATTGCTGTGCGATGTGATCGATATGGAGAACCGCGTTAAACGTGGGCTGCCATTATCCAAAGCGGAAATTGCAGAACTGCGTCTTACGCTGGATGTCGCTTTACGTTTGAAATGCTCATCGTAAAGGGCAACGTTTTGTTGAGAGGAATGGAATATGAACGATCATAAAATTTTGCTGGTGGACGATCATGAATTGATCATAAACGGCATTATCAATTTGCTGGTGCCCTATCCGCGCTTTCGTATCGTTGCGCACACTGAAAATGGCCTTGAGGTCTATAACACCTGCCGTCTGCATGAACCTGATGTTGTGATCCTCGACCTGGGATTGCCGGGTATCAATGGGCTAGATCTTATCCCACAGCTCTGTTCGCGCTGGCCTAAAATGGCGATCCTCGCTTACACCGCACATAACGAGGAGTTTATGGCAATACGCACCCTGTCAGCGGGTGCCATGGGATATGTATTGAAAAACAGTAGTCAAAAAACATTATTGGCTGCAATACAGACCATGGCCGTGCGAAAAAGGTATATCGATCCGGCTCTCAACCGAGATGCCATCAACTCCGCCCTGAACACGGAACGGGACAGTCCGGAGTTGCTGACACCGCGTGAACGGCAAATACTGAGACTTATCGCCAACAGCTACACCAACCGCCTTATCGGTGAACAACTGTGCATCAGCGTTAAAACAGTCGAAACGCATCGACTGAACATTATGAAAAAGCTCAATGTACATAAAGTGACAGAGTTGCTGAATTGCTCGAGGCGCTTAGGGCTAACTGATTGAGTTTTTTATACCAGGCCACATTTTATAGCGCCTGCTAACAGGCGCTGATAGCCAGACGTTCTACGCGGCGGATAGCCTCGCGTAACGTCTCACGGGTAACGACATGGGGCATATTGCTCATATCCGGAGCCGTCACGGCCGCATTCAATATGGCAATCTGATCCTCAGCAGTCAGGGTGGGTGCGATCGCAGCCAACGATGTCGGAATGGCGCACGCCTTCGCCAACGCAATGGCTTCAAGTAACTCCTCATCACTACGCCCTTCCTGCGCCAGTAAACAGAGATTGCCAAACCCCACCAGCAGACCATGCCCATAAGCACGCGTTTTATCGCACACGGTAAAGCCTTCGTAGAGGGCATGGGCTGCTGCCGCATGGGCACCATTGCTCATCAATGAGGTCAATCCGGCAAACAAAAAGATGGCATCAAGCACGTGATCCAACGCCGGTGTTGCCTGCCGTTGCCGGACGGCTTCACAGGCGGCGGCACCAAACCGGGCAATTTGTTGATAGCAGAGCTGGCTGTTTGCCATGGAGGACGCACCAAAACCGGTGACATCCTTATTACCGCTAATCGCTCGTAGTTCATACCATTTTGCCAGCGTATCGCCCAGCCCCGCCGCTAACCAGCGCAGCGGTGCGTTAGCCAGAATATCGGAATCAATAATCACCGCAGCCGGAGCGACTGGCAGATGATACAGATCGCGAAAATGACCATCGTCATGGTAGCGAATCGTCAGCGGTGTCACCGCGGCACAGGTTGCCGCAATGGTCGGCAAGGTGATAACCGGACGGGAGGTTTCCAGCCCGACGGCTTTACCGGTATCCAATGCTTTCCCGCCACCCACAGCGATAATCACATCGGCAGCCTGAGAGCGTACCTCTTGTGCCAGACGTAAAATCTGTGTTTCGCTGCACTCACCACCGTACCAGATATCGGCACATTTGCTCACACCAAATGCTGCCAGCTGCGTATCAATCAAGGCTGACACAGCCTCCAGCGCATGTTTGCCCCCCAAAACCAAAACACGTTTACCCAGCGCTGAAGCGATGGTACCTAACTGGTTAATCGCGCCTGCGCCGCGTACCACGCGCGCGGGAAAATAGACCTGTTGCATGTCTTCTCCGTAAGTATTCCGTCAATGGGCCGAAGCGGGATCACTGCGCACATTGGCGCAACGCCGCAATACACTGTTGGTTGGCGGCTTCAGACCCCACCGAGATCCGCAACCATTGGGTATATCCGGCTTCCAGCCAGGGCTTCACAATCACCCCGAAATGCAATAAACGCTCAGCCAATGCAGCGCTATCTTGTGCGACATTCACAAACAGGAAATTAGCCTGTGATGGGGCCACAAACCACCCCATGGCATGCAGTTGATCTCTGAGCCAAGCCCGCTGCTGCGTGACATGGGTGACACTGCGTGCCACGTGCGCCACATCCAACAATGCCGCTTGTGCTGCCGCCTGTGCCATGCGGTTGATATTGAACGGCGTGCGCACGCGATCGAGCAGTTCCACGATCTCAGCATGACATGCCAAGCCATACCCCACACGCAACCCAGCCAGACCGTATGCCTTGGAAAAGGTGCGCAACACAATCCACGGTCGCGCCTGCTGACGCAATACGCAGAGGCTATCGGGATAATCAGGGTGCGCGGCGCAGTATTCATAATACGCTTCGTCGATCACCAACACGCAGTCCGGCGGTGTCATGGCAATCAGACGCTCGAATCCCTCACGCCCCAGCATGCAGCCCACCGGGTTGGAAGGGTTACTGAACACTACCATTTTGGCCGGTTGTGCCAGCGCCAGCGCCCAGGCATCCAGGTCGTACTCCATCTGCGCATTCACCGGTACCAGCGTCACCTCCGCCCCTAACATTTTGGGATACAGGTGATGCAGACCAAAAGAGGGCACCAGCGTGACAACCCGATCGCCCGGATTGAGAAAAGCCAGACACAGCATTTCCAACAGGTTTTCCGAGCCGTTGCCCATTACCACCTGCTCTGGCGTTATCTCAGTGCGCGCGGCAATCACCGCGCGCAATTGAAGACTTGCCGGATCGGGATAACAGGCCGTGCGCGTCACCTCAGCCCGCAGCGCTGCATCGGCCAGCGGACTCATGCCCAGAGGATTTTCATTGCTGGCAAGGCGGGCAATATCCGTCACAGCAAAACGCTGGCGCACCGCATCATCAGACAAGCCTGAGTTATAGCGCCCCAGTTGACGGGCTTCGCGCCGCGCCAGCCGTTCAATCGTTTCTTTCATGATGACCTCAGCGGCGCGCTCCGTTAACCCTTCACCATCGGCAAATTCAACCCATGCTGTGCGGCGCACGCGATAGCGCTCTCATACCCCGCATCCGCATGGCGCATTACACCCGTAGCCGGATCGTTCCACAGCACGCGCGCCAAACGCTCATCGGCCTGTTCACTGCCGTCACACACGATCACCGTGCCCGCATGCTGAGAGAAGCCCATGCCCACACCGCCGCCGTGATGCAGGCTGACCCAGGTTGCACCACCCGCTGTGTTTAACAACGCATTGAGCAGCGGCCAGTCGGAAACCGCATCCGAGCCATCGCGCATCGCTTCGGTTTCCCGATTCGGTGAGGCAACCGATCCGCAGTCCAGATGATCGCGACCAATCACAATCGGCGCTTTCAACTCGCCATTGCGCACCATCTCATTAAACGCCAGCCCTGCCAGATGGCGCTCGCCCAATCCTAACCAGCAAATGCGAGCGGGTAACCCTTGGAAAGCAATGCGCTCTTGTGCCATATCCAGCCAGCGGAGTAACGACGTGTTCTCAGGAAACAGTTCTTTGAGCTTGGCATCGGTACGCGCGATATCCTCCGGGTCACCGGACAGCGCCACCCAGCGGAACGGGCCTTTGCCCTGACAGAACAACGGGCGAATATAAGCAGGCACAAAACCGGGGAAATCGAACGCGTTAGCCACGCCTTCTTCCAGTGCCATCTGGCGGATATTGTTACCGTAATCCACCGTCGGGATACCCATATGATGAAATTCCAGCATCGCCTGAACATGCACAGCCATCGAGGCTTTGGCCGCCTTCTCTACCGCTTTCGGATCGCGAGTGCGCATTTCTGCCCAGTGCGCCACGTCCCACCCTTGCGGCAGATAACCGTTAATCGGATCGTGCGCCGAGGTTTGATCGGTCACAATATCCGGGCGCATACCACCGGCCTTGGCACGTTTCACTAACTCTGGCACCACGTCCGCCGCGTTACCCAGCAGACCCACAGAAATGGCGCGTCCCGCTTTGCACGCTTCATCGATCATTGCCAGCGCTTCATCCAGATCGGTGGCCTTGTAATCGAGATAACGTGTGCGCAGGCGAAAATCAATACGTGACTCCTGGCACTCAATCGCCAGCACGCTGGCACCGGCCAGCACGCCGGCCAACGGCTGTGCGCCACCCATACCGCCCAAACCAGCAGTCAGGATCCACCGTCCGCGCAAATCGCCGTTGTAGTGCTGCTGCCCTGCTTCAGCAAAGGTTTCGTAGGTTCCTTGCACAATGCCCTGCGCACCGATGTAGATCCATGAACCCGCCGTCATCTGGCCGTACATCATCAGCCCGTCGCGGTCCAGCTTATTGAAGTGATCCCAGTTGGCCCAGTGCGGCACCAGATTCGAGTTGGCGATCAGCACGCGCGGCGCATTTTCATGGGTACGGAAAACCCCCACCGGTTTGCCAGACTGCACCAACAGCGTTTCATCCCCTTTGAGGGCACGCAAAGAAGCGAGTATCGCGTCAAAACAGGCCCAGTTGCGTGCCGCCTTGCCAATCCCGCCGTATACCACCAGATCTTCGGGCCGTTCAGCGACGTCCGGGTCCAGGTTATTCTGGATCATGCGGTATGCCGCTTCGATCAGCCAGTTTTCGCAATGCAGTTCACTGCCGTGGGGTGCTCTCACTTCACGCGCACCCGACTGTTCCACAGATGAGGTCATAATGCTGTTCCTTTAATATTCGGTTAATGTCCGTAGCCTGTCGGGTTATTGCGCATAAGTGGGCAGCAACGCAGCCACTTGTTCCGGCCAATCGGCCTGGCTTGCCCAACGACACATGGCGGCGATATCCGGTGCCAGATAGCGGTCTTTATCGAGGAAAGGCACCGCCTGACGAATGCGCGTTAACTCTTGTTCCAGCAAGGTGGAACTGCGTAACGGGCGGTGGAATTCGATACCCTGTGCCGCCGCCATTGCTTCGATCCCCACCACGGCTGCTGTGTTGTCACACATTGCGCCTAAACGACGGGCCGCATAAGTAGCCATGGAGACGTGGTCTTCCTGATTGGCAGAGGTAGGCAGGCTGTCAACGCTGCCGGGATGCGCCAGCGATTTGTTTTCCGACGCCAAGGCGGCGGCGGTCACCTGGGCTATCATGAAGCCAGAGTTCACGCCGCCATCGGCCACCAGAAAAGGTGGCAGTGCCGACAGGCCGGTATCGAGCAGCAGCGCCAAACGGCGTTCAGAAATTGCGCCAATTTCCGCGACAGCAAGGGCAATAATGTCAGCGGCAAATGCCACTGGTTCAGCATGGAAGTTACCGCCAGAAATCACATCACCGTTGTCGGTAAAGACCAGCGGGTTGTCAGACGCCGCATTGGCTTCAATTTGCAGAATGCGCGCCGCATGCGTCAGGTTATCCAGACAGGCCCCCATCACTTGCGGAATACAGCGGATGGAATAGGGATCTTGTACCCGGCCACAGTGCATGTGCGAATCCATAATGCCGCTGCCGTTGAGCAGCGCATCCATCGCCGCCGCCACCGCAATCTGACCGAGCTGGCCGCGCGCTTTGTGAATACGCGCATCGAACGGTTTGGCCGAACCGCGAATGGCCTCCAGCGAAAGCGCACCGGCAACCAGACCCGCCCCCAGCACTTGCTCTGCACCAAACAGGCCGCGCAGGGCAAGCGAGGTGGAAACCTGCGTACCGTTAAGCAGCGCCAAGCCTTCTTTTGGCCCCAACACCAGCGGCTCGACGCCAGCCAGCGCCAGCCCTTCTCGTGCTGGCAGCAAAGCACCATTGATTTTGACCTGCCCTTCCCCCAGCAGCATCAGTGACATATGGGCCAACGGTGCCAAATCGCCCGACGCCCCTACCGATCCTTTTTCCGGCACGCACGGCATGACGCCCGCATTGAACAGCGCCAGCAAGGTTTCAATCACCAGACGGCGCACGCCGGAATGGCCGCGTGCCAGACTCACCACTTTGGTCGCCATCACCAAACGCAGCACGTTATCAGGCAGCAATTCACCGACACCGACGCTGTGCGACAGCACCAGATTGCGTTGCAACTCCGCCAGACGCTCGGCAGGAATGGAGGTGCTGACCAGCTTGCCAAACCCGGTATTGATGCCGTAGACCACCCGATTCTGCCGCACGATATCCGCCACCTGCTGGCACGCGGCATCCACGTCAGCCCAGGCTTCTTCGGCGAGCGTCAGCGTGACGCCACCGTGATAAATCGCCCGCAGCGTCGCCAGATCGACGGCACCGGGAGTGAGGCAAATCGACGGGGGTGTTGTCGTCATAATCTATTCCTGTATATACAAGTTGAGCTGTAGTAAAAACGCCATAGGCGTTTTTATGTCTTGTTCTGTGCCGGTGTGCCTGACTAATGCGCCAGTGCCTGAAGCGTTTCGGCGCGTATTTCTTCGGTCACCCTGGCTTTGAGCGCCATAAACTCCGGCGAGGTTTTCAGGGTGTAATCACGATGCCCTTCAAAGGCAACCGCCACTTCGGTTTTGATGCGTCCCGGGCGAGCACTAAAAATCGCTACCCGGTTACCCATAAAGATAGCTTCATCAATATCGTGCGTGACAAACATCACCGTCTTTCGTGACGCTTCCCACACCGAAAGTAAAAGTTCCTGCATCATGACGCGCGTCTGGTTATCCAGCGCGCCAAAAGGTTCATCCATCAGCAGCACTTTGGGATCGTTTGCCAGTGCGCGCGCAATCGCGGTGCGTTGCTGCATACCGCCAGAAAGCTGGCGCGGATAGTGATGCTCAAAGCCTTTCAGACCAACCTGATGAATGTAGTAGTCGCAGCGCTCCTGCTGCTGCGCCTTGCTGATGCCACGCTCCTGCAAGCCGAAGCAGATGTTCTGCGCTACCGTCAACCAGGGGAACAGCGTATAGCTTTGAAACACCATACCGCGATCCGCCCCCGGTCCTTCCACCAGTGCACCATCGAGCCACACTTCACCGCTGGTCGGCGAGTCCAACCCGGCAATGATGCGCAACAAGGTGGATTTACCGCACCCGGACGGCCCAAGAATGGTGATGAAGTCGTTTTCCTGCACCTGATAATCGACGGGCAACAGCGCCTGCGTCTGTTCGCCGCGCGGGCCGGTAAAGATGCGCTCGACCTGGCGTACCGCTAATTTGCTGTAGGACATTACAGTAAGCTCCATGAAAACAGACGTCGGTTCATCGCCTTGAACAGAAAATCTGACAGCAGACCAATCACCCCGATGACGATAATGCCGAAGATGATCTGTCCGGTATTCAGGAGTGCCTGACTGTCGACAATCATGTGACCAATACCGCTCGACGAGCCAATCAGCTCAGCAACAATCACGTAAGTCCACGCCCACCCGAGCACCAACCGTAACAGTTCGGCAATTTCCGGTGCCGCGCCGGGGATCAGCACGCGACGCACCACGCTGCCGTTGCTGCATCCCAACGTGTAGGCCGCTTCCACCAGATCGCGACGCGCCGCCCCTACCGCTACCGCCACCATCAACACGATTTGAAAGAAGGAGCCAATAAAGATCACCAGAATCTTCTGCATTTCACCGATGCCCGCCCACAGGATCAGCAGCGGAATAAACGCGGATGCCGGTAAGTAGCGGCAAAACGACACAAAGGGTTCGAAAAACGCCTCGCACAGTTTGTACGCGCCCATCAGAATGCCGAGAGGAACACCGATGATCGCGGCCAGCAGGAACCCCGCCAGCACGCGCATCACCGTCATGGCGATATCCTCAGAGAAGTTATACTGGGTGAAGAGGATCGCCCCTTCACGCAGCATGGTCAGCGGATCGGCCAAAAAGGTCGGTGATACCGAACCGCTGAACGTCACCATTCCCCACAGGGCAAAAAACAGGACAAAAAAGGCTACCCCAAGTGCCACGCGCAACCGCACGGCAACAGGCCGCAACGGCACCATCAACGGATTGTGCCAGCGCGGTGCAGCGTCAGGTAACGCCGCAGGCGGCAAAAGCAGTTTGTCAGTCGCGCGAGAATCACTCATCATGCCAATATCCTTATTTCACGTAGCTGGCGTCATACAGGGTGCTGATATCCGGGATCTTGCGAATCACGCCCATTTCCAGCAGCAGTTTGGCCGCTTCGTTGCTAAAGGTTTCGATCTCACCGCTAAAGAATTTGCGGTTCTGCTCTCTGTCCTGCCAGCGCAGATAGTTGGCTGATTTAGCAAAATCCGCCCCGCTTGATTTCACCGCAGCCCCCATGATCTCGTAGGATTTTTCCGGCTCGGCCTTGATCATCTCCAGCGCATCAAAATAGCTTTCCACCAATGCTTTGGCGGCCTGCGGATTTTTCGCGAGGAAATCCGGCGTACAGCCAAGCGTATCCATTACCATCGGGTAATCGAGCGTGGTGGCAATGATCTTGCCGCTTTCAGGTTTGTCGCGCACGCTAGAGAGATAGGGTTCATAGGTCATGGCGGCATCATTTTGCCCGGCGAGCAGCGCTTGCGCCGCTGCCTGTGGTGAGAGCGTTGCCGTCTTCACGTCTTTGAGCGTCATGCCGTTTTTATCCAGGATCCACGCCAGCGCAAAGTAGGGGGACGTTCCCGGTGCATCGACACCAATGGTTTTCCCTTTCAATGATTTGATATCACCGATCGGGCCACGTACCGCCAGACCGTCAGCGCCGTAGGATTTGTCCAACTGCACAATTTGTTTAATCGGCACGCCGTTGGCGTTCCAGGCGACATAGGTTTCTACCGTGGTAGCGGCACATTGAATCGCGCCAGAGGCCACGGCCAGATGGCGATCTTTTTGTGGGATCATTTTGATCGACACATCCAGCCCGTGCTTCTTGAAGATGCCGGCTTTATCGGCCAGCGTCAGCGGCGCAAAGCCGGTCCAGCCAGAAATACCGATCGCTACCGGCGTATCTGCCGCCTGCGCCACGCCTGCCGATACCATGCAAAGCGCCATCAGGGTCGCTTTCCAGCCCATGTTACCTCGTGCTTTGTTCATTCGTTCCGCTCCTGTGAGAGAAGTCATTACCCATGCGGCAAACTGTGCCAACGTTATTGTCTGTACCCTAAATGGGTATAAACTTGTATAGACAACCTAAGCAAGCAGTGTGCCAATGCCACAGAAACAGCGTTTAGCCCTTTATTGACGGGAATAGTGTAAAAGTCCCCTGCGGAAAAACAGGTTCCAGAATAGTGCATTGCTCCCGTTTGGCGCACCATGATGACTCGCCATTAACGAGGCAGCGCACAAAGCACGCTGCCTGACCTGAACAATCGGCGGTCAGCAGCACGGTGCCGTTTTTTCTCCATTGTCTATACATATACATACGCGCATAAAATTCGCTACACTGCACAAAAGCGTAGGGTCAAGGAGAACACCGTGGTGACACAGCAGCGCGCATCGCAACTTGCAGGCGCCATGAGCGATATACCCGCCCCCATCTATCAACGGGTCAAGCAGGCAATTATCAGCCAGATTCGCACCGGTGCCTGGCAACCGCACCAGCGTATTCCGTCAGAGAGCGAGTTGGTCAACGAACTCGGCGTTAGCCGTATGACGATTAACCGCGCGCTGCGCGAACTGACCAGTGAAGGCTTTTTGCTACGTATGCAAGGGGTTGGTACCTTTGTCGCGGAGATCAAGGCCTACGCGGCTATGCTGGAAGTGCGCAATATCGCCGAAGAGATTGCCGAACGTGGACATCGCCACAGCAGCCGCGTGCTAGCGCTACAAAGTCTGAAAGCGGAAGGAGAACTGGCAGAGCAGTTTGATATCTCGCCGGGGCAAACGCTGTTCCACTCGCAGATCGTCCATTACGAAAACGATCTTCCGGTCCAGTTGGAAGATCGCTACGTCAATCCCGTGGAAGCGCCGGACTATCTGCAACAGGATTTCACCCGCCGCACGCCTTACACCTATCTCAGTCAGGTGGCTCCTCTCACCGCCGGTGAACACATCGTGGAAGCCTTTATTCCAGACGACCACCAGCGTCAGGTATTGGCACTCGATCCGCAGGAGCCGTGCTTGATGATCCGCCGTCGCACCTGGCACGACGCGCGCATTGTTACTGTCGCTCGCCTGATCTATCCCGGTTCACGCTATCGCTTGTTGGGCCGTTTCAAGACCCACGGCTGATGGCTGTCAGCGCTTGCTCTCGCGGCGAAATACCGCGGTGTAGAGCAGCCAGGCATCTTCGGTCAGTGGCGTGAGGTCGCGTTGGGGTTGTTGGCTTGTCCACCACACGCCTTGTCCCGCCTGACAGGTTTCCTCACCAATGCGCCAGCGGCCGTCCATCACATAGAGCACGCCCGCGTCCTGCGCGCCCAGTTGCATCGCGTCACGCACAGCCATCACGATGGCATAATGGCTGTCGCGCCGTGTCATGATATTAAAATCCCGGTTGGCCGCATCCCCGCCATCCGTCACGATCGGCGTGGCGGAAAGCGGCGTTTCACCGGCAAAAAACAGCGGCTCGCCGCGCCGCAAACGGTGCGAAAACGCCGGAAAGACCAGAGAAACACCGGAGCCTTCCAGCAGGGTAATAATGCGGTCAACGCCCGGAAAAGCAGAAAAGTCACCGGCCTGCGCAATGGTGGCAATGCTGGCACGCCAGGCAAAGCCGTCCCCCTCCACCGCAGGGGCGCTGATGATTTCCCGTGTTTCTCCACCGCCGTTGCGCCAACGGCTGACCGGTAAGGTATTCACATCAAAAAAGGGCATCAGAGGCTCCCCAACGCATCCATAACCAAGGCAAACTGGCGATCAGATTCATCATCCAGCGCATGCTGCCCCTGACAAATCACCCGTTTCCCGGCAACCCACACATCGCGGATCTGCTGGCGCTCACCGGCAAACAGCCAGCGATTGAGCAGCGCGCGGTCCGGCAGACCGTGTAACCAGGCGTTGTCCTCCAGCACCAGCCAATCAGCGCGATACCCCGGGGCCAGTGCGCCGATGGCAACCCCACAGGCTGCCGCGCCGCCTGCCAGCGCCTGCCGATAAAGCACATCACCGACCGCAGGTTGATCAGACGTCACTACGCGGTTGCGCCGTCTGTCACGCAAGCGTTGCGCATATTCCAACCAGCGCAACTCTTCCAGCAGGTTCAATGAGACATGGCTGTCTGAACCAATGCCCCAACGACCGCCCAGTGCAACATATTGGTCCAGCGAAAAGATGCCATCGCCAAGGTTGGCTTCCGTGGTCGGACACAAGCCCGCAACGGCTCCGCTGGCCGCTACGCGCTGTAGCTCGCGTTCATCCAGATGTGTGGCATGAATCAACGTCCAGCGTTCATCCACCGCGAAGCGATCGTACAGCCAGTTGACGGGCCGTTCGCCGCTCCATGCCACGCAGTCCTCCACCTCTTTTACCTGCTCGGCAATGTGAATGTGCACCGGCAACGTTGTCGGCATGGCTGCCAGTACGTCGTTGATTTGCCCCTCGCTGACGGCTCGCAGCGAGTGAAAGCAAATCCCAGCCGTGTGCAACGGCTTATCCCGTAACAGCGTTGCCAGCCGCTGCTGCTGCGCCAGATAGTGTTCGGTCTGCTGGATGAAACGCCGTTGCACCGGCAGCGCGGGCTGGGCGCCAAAACCGGCGTAGCTGTAGAGCACCGGCAGCAGCGTTTGGCCGATACCCGCGCGCTCTGCCGCCGTCATCAGTTGCAGCAACATGTCATCCTGTGCGTAAGGCTGTCCTGCCGGATCGTGATGCAGGTAGTGAAACTCAGCAACCTGGGTATAGCCCCCTTTCAACATCTCGATATAGAGCCGACTGGCGATAGCTCCGACCTGCTCCGGCGTCAGGTGGCCCACCAAGCGGTACATCAGATCGCGCCAGGTCCAGAAACTGTCTTGCGGATCGCCCGCCACTTCTGCCAGCCCGGCCATCGCGCGCTGAAAAGCATGCGAATGCAGATTCGCCATCGCGGGCAGCACGATACCCGACAGTAACTGAATACCCGGCAAAGACTGCGTTTCTTCTGGCGTGGCGTTTTGCTCGACGTCAGTAATCACGCCCTCAGCGGAAACGGCAATGCGGACATCCCGCGCCCATCCCTGCGGTAACAGAGCGCGCGGAGCGAAGAAGCTCGGCATGGTTGATCCTTTACGGTTGTGGTTTGCGTTGTCTTTCTGGTTGTCTATACCTATACATACACCAGCTTAATCCAGTGCGACCATAGTGAATTATTATGGTCACAATAAGAAAAAGCTATCCTGCGCCTCTTGTCGTCCCAGCGCGGGTAGGTTAGCTTGTCTTTGGTTGTATATACAAGAAGAGTGACATCATGACTCAACGATTATCCTGCGACAGCCTGTGGCTCGGCGCAGATCTCGTCACCCTGCGCGATGGACGCTACCAGATCATTCATGATGGCGCGCTGGCCGTAGCAGAGGGCAAGATCGCCTGGGCAGGGCCCCAGGCACAGCTACCGGCCTACGACGCCGCGACCACCACCCATTTCGACGGCGGTATCATCACGCCAGGTTTTATTGATTGCCACACTCACCTGATGTTCGGTGGCGATCGCAGCGACGAATTCGAACAGCGTCTTAATGGCGTAAGCTATGCCGATATCGCCGCCAACGGTGGAGGGATTCTTTCCACCGTGCGTGCCACGCGTGCCGCAACGGAACAGCAGTTAGTCGAAAGCGCACGACAACGATTAGCCTTGCTGTTAGCCGAAGGCGTCACCACCGTCGAGATCAAATCCGGCTATGGGCTGGATATCGACAACGAAATAAAAATGCTACGCGCCATACGCCAGTTGGCTGCGCAGGTGCCCGCGCAGGTGATTGCTACCTGTCTGGCGGCCCACGCCGTTCCACCGGAATACGAAGGGCGTGCCGACGCGTGGATTGCCACACTTTGCGATCGGTTGCTGCCGCAGGTCGCGCAAGAACATTTGGCCGATGCGGTAGATGCGTTCTGCGAACATCTGGCCTTTTCACCCGCGCAGGTTGAAACGCTGTTTAACACCGCAACGACACTTGGGCTGCCGGTGAAACTGCACGCAGAGCAACTCTCAGCACTGGGCGGCAGTTCCTTGGCGGCACGCTACCATGCGCTCTCTGCGGATCATCTGGAATACCTGACGGAACAAGACGTGCAGGCCATGGCCGCCAGCGGCACGGTCGCCGTTCTGCTGCCCGGTGCTTTTTACCTGCTGCGCGAAACGCAGCGACCGCCGGTGGAACTGCTGCGCCAATACGGCGTACCCATGGCTATCGCGAGCGATGCTAATCCCGGCACTTCACCCGCCCTTTCGCTGCGCCTGATGCTCAATATGGCGTGCACGTTGTTTCGACTCACGCCAGAAGAAGCATTGGCCGGCGTCACCTACCACGCAGCCCAAGCGCTAGGGCTGCAAGCGAGCCACGGATCGCTGGACATCGGCAAAGTGGCCGATTTTGTACACTGGCCGGTAGCGCGTCCGGCAGAATTAACCTATTGGCTGGGTGGGCAATTGCCCTGCACCACCGTTTATCGAGGGAGTGTTCGTCATGGAACCGTTTGATTTTCAAAGCGGCACGCTGCCGTTGCTGGTCAGTATTCCCCACGCTGGAACCCGACTCACGCCCGAAGTCGAAGACGGACTGAGTGATGCCGCACGCCCTCAGCCGGATACCGATTGGCATATTCCACACCTGTATGATTTTGTGCGCGAGATGGGAGCCAGTGTGTTGGTGGGCCACTATTCGCGCATGGTGGTCGATCTCAACCGCCCTGCCGACGATACGCCGCTCTACGCCAGCGCCACCACCGGGCTGTTTCCCAGTACCTTGTTTGACGGCACGCCGACCTTTGTCTCGGGTAAAACACCGACGTCTGAGCAACGTAACGGCTACCTGCAACATATCTGGCAGCCCTATCACCAGCAAATCCAGCAAGAACTTGCTCGCCTCAAAGCACGTTACGGCTACGCGCTGCTGTTCGATGCCCACTCTATTGCGTCACACATTCCGCGCCTGTTTGATGGCAAGCTGCCCGATTTGAACATCGGCACCAACGGTGGCGAAAGCTGTTCCCACGAGGTAGAAGCAACAATACGCGCATGCTGTGAAGCGCAGGATCAATACAGCTGGGTGATTAACGGGCGTTTCAAAGGCGGCTACATCACCCGCTACGGGCAGCCCGCGCAACAACAACATGCGGTGCAGTTGGAACTGGCACAGTGTAACTACATGGAAGAGCAAGCGCCCTTTGCCTGGCACGCAGAGAAAGCCGCCGCCTTGCAGGTTCAGTTGAAAAAGCTGTTGGGAAACTATCTGGCTTGTTTCTGACTGTTTCAGGCTGGCGCAACACGCCAGCCTTAACACACCGTTTATTCCGCCAACGCGCGCATTTCGGCAATCAAATCGCTTTTGCCTTCAAAGCCAATACCCGGCAGTTCCGGCATCACAATATGTCCTTGTTCCACCCGAACGGCATCGGGGAATCCGCCGTAAGGCTGGAACAGGTCCGGGTAGCTTTCATTGCCGCCCAACCCCAACCCGGCGGCGATATTCAGTGACATTTGATGCCCGCCGTGTGGAATGCAGCGCGCAGGCGACCAGCCAAACTGCTCCAGCACCTCAAGCGTGCGCAGGTATTCACACAAGCCATAGGACAGGGCGCAATCAAATTGCAGGTAATCTCTGTCCGGGCGCATACCGCCATAACGCAACAGATTACGCGCATCCTGATGCGAGAACAGATTTTCTCCCGTGGCCATCGGCCCCGGATAGAATTCACTCAACGCCGCCTGAAGGGCATAATCCAGCGGATCGCCCACCTCTTCATACCAAAACAGCGGGTAATCACGCAGCATCTTGGCATAAGCGATGCCGGTTTCCAGGTCGAAACGCCCATTAGCATCCACGGCAAGCTGGGCCTCGCTGCCAATCTCGTCGAGCACGGCCTCAATACGCCGACGATCTTCCGCTATCGACGCGCCGCCAATCTTCATTTTCACCACGGTGTAACCACGACGCAGATAGCCACGCATCTCCTGCTTCAATGCATCCAGCTCTTTGCCCGGATAGTAGTAGCCGCCCGCAGCGTAAACGAACACGCGCGGATTGGCGCGCACGCCTTTGCTATCCGCCAGCAGATGAAACAGCGGCATACCGGCAATTTTGGCGGTCGCATCCCAAATCGCCATATCCAGTGTTCCTACCGCGACCGAGCGCTCACCGTGCCCGCCCGGCTTTTCATTTTTCATCATGGTGTTCCACACCCGATCGGGATCGAGATTATCACCACGCGCATTAAGCAGCGTTTCCGGGTCTGCTTCCAGAATCCGTGGACGAAAGCGCTCGCGAATCAAACCGCCCTGCCCGTAGCGCCCGTTGGAGTTAAACCCGTACCCGACGACCCGTCGACCATCGCGCACCACATCGGTCACGACGGCGACCAGGCTGGTCGTCATGTGTGAAAAATCGATGTAAGCATTTCTGATCGGGGAGGCGATGGGTTTGGTGACTTCACACACATCGATAATACGCATAGCCAAATCTCCTGATGGTCGCTAATCCAGCGGCAAAAACACCCCCGTGTCATACACGCTGTTATGCCGTTTTCTTCACATGGAAAATGTCATACTCTGAGAGAGCGATGCCCTAAAGCACGCTATAGCGTCTATAGTAGGGGTATTGTTTGACGAATGACCAATGCGAAAAAGGAGCGCTGTAATGCCAAATCGGCATCACTTAGAGCTGGCCTGGTTAGAAGACGGGATAGCGCTGGCCGAGTCGCTCAACTTTTCAAAAGCGGCGGCTGCACGTTATGTGACACAGCCAGCATTCAGTCGACGTATTCAGGCTCTGGAAGCCTGGGTCGGCGTGGCGCTGTTTGAACGTAACCGACGCGGTGCACGGCTGACACGGGCGGGAGAGGTCTTTTTCCATCAGGCACCGGATCTGATTCGAGCACTCTATGCCCTGCGCAGCGAAACGCGTGACAGCGTCGAACAGCGCGCCCCTGAGGTCATTATGTGCGCCACCCATGCGCTCTCGTTCACCTTTATTCCCGATTGGCTGAGAAATAACAGCGACATCTCGCGTGATAGCGCCTTTCAGTTGGTTTCCGCCACTCTGCACGCTTGTGAACGCATGCTGACGCAGGGGGGAGCACAATTTTTGCTGTGCCACCACCATCCGCATATGCAGTTACACCTGCCAACACAGAAGTTTATGAGCATTTCGCTCGGTCAGGATCGGCTCATTCCCTATAGCATTCCCGCCACGGCCCCCCATAGCGCCAAGTGGCGGGTTGACGCTCAGGAAAGGTTTCCGTTTCTCGCTTACAGCGAGGATTCTGGATTGGGGCGCATTATCAGCAATACTGCGCCACTGCATCGCCTGACACGCACCATGGAAACGGTGTTCACATCCGATTTGGCCGCCACGCTGCTGGCGCTGGTGAAAGCCGGTGAAGGCGTCGCCTGGCTGCCGCACGCGCTGGCCGCTGAAAGTGAGAAAAGTGGAGCTATTTGTCGGGCAACCCACCACGAAGAGAAATGGACGATTCCGCTGGATATCCGGCTCTATCGTCCGGCAGCACGGCTTGCGACAGGGGCAGAGAAGCTATGGGATAGCGTACTCGCCGGACATCAGGCATCACCGCCCTGATAGCGCCCCGGTTTGTGCCAGTTCATCAACATGGCATTCATGGCCAGCGCACTGAGCGCTGACCACAGCAATAGCAGCAACGGCATTTTGATCAGAGAGAGAAGAAACACCAGCGCATCCAATGCCATCTGGCTTTTACCTGCATTGATGCCAAAGCGACGGTACATCCACAGCGTCACCACCCCCGTGCCGCCAACCGACGCATTATGGCGCGCAAGGGACAGTATCCCCATGCCAATAAAGGTGCCCCCCACCAGGGCGGCAAACAGCGGGTGCAGATAGCTGATGGTGATTAACATCGGTACCGCCTGCGTCGCCAAGCCCAGAGTGATACTGACAATCAGCGTTTTTATCGTGAAGGCACGCCCCATGCTGAAATAGCAAAATACCAGAAACGGGATGTTAACTAGGGTGAACAGTAACCCGATAGGCAGCGGTAAATAGTAAGAGATAAGCAGTGCGATACCGGCAATACCACCCGTCACCATGCCGGAAAATTTAAGCAGATTCAGGCCGACGGCGATAAACATCACGCCCAGTGCCAGTCCGTAAATATCATCCTTTAAGGTATGTGCCGTTGCCAGCGGGTTGGTTTTTGTTGGCACTGCCGCTGACCTCATGATCGACTCACATTAGCCATAAGAAAAGCATATAATTCCACATAAATTAATTATACATGTGTTATATGCCATTAACAGCCATAATCTGTGCGCCCGTTACTTACTGCGCGGGGAAAGGATGCACAGGCACATTTCTCGCACTTCTTCCAGCGCCTGCTGAATGGCCGGAAGACGAGCAGCAAAACGATAGGAAGGCAGCACCACGGACAATGCATGCGCCGGTCTTCCTGGTACCGGCAAGGCAATCCCAACGGCACACACGCCTTCTGCATGCTCTTCCCGGTCATAAGAAAATCCGTCGGCGCGCACTGCTGCTATCTGTTGCAGCAGCGCTGGCAGTGAAACCAGCGTCTGGGGGGTTAACGCGGGCATCTGATCGTGTAGCAGTGCCGTAATCTGCGCATCGGTTAATAGCGAGAGCATCGCCTTGCCGTTCGCCATGGCATAAACCGGCTTGGGACGATCGTGTATTGGCACCACACGCACCGCCTGATCGCTGATGATACGATCGAGGAAGATCACTTCCCGACCATGAAAGGTCGAAATATCGACCGTTTCACGCGTCTTTTCAAACAGCAGTTCAAGCGGATGGCGCAACTGTGCTGCCACGTCAGAATAGGCATTTCTCGCCAGCTCATTGATGCCCCACCCCAGCCGCACTCCGCCTTCGCCGCACTCCACCAGGTGTTCCGCCGCCAGGGTATCGACAATACGCTGCACGGTAGAGCGAGGGAGATCCGTCAAACGCGCCAGTTCTCCCAGGCTGGTGCCCCGTTCGTGCAGCAGCCGTAATATTTTGATTGCTCTGGAGATAACCTGTATCCCCGCCGTTTTATTCATCACTCGCCCCAAAAGTGTATCGCAATGCGGTTAATATTGTATTGTTTTTAGCTAAGCGTATTATAGCTTGATGACGCCGGGATAGCATCGCTTCACCATCACGGCGTCAGAGGTGACTCCACAGCCTCCTCGCCATCGCTATGCAAGCAGGAGCCGAATGTTCACTGTGGAGCAACCTGAAATGGTGTGAATTATCAGTTGATACCTTACTAAGCAACATATGAGATCGCGGGTATCTTGAACAGTTTGTTTTCAGGAGGTTTACCGTGGGATATGCCACTATCAACCCGTATACGGGTGAAGTCATTAAAACGTTCCCCGACGCCACTGACGCAGAAGTCACTGACGCCATCAGTCAAGCACATAACGCTTTCCTGGCATGGAAAGAAACTCCCTTCTCCACCCGAGGGGCCATTCTACAAAAGGCCGCCACCCTGCTGCGTCAACATAAAGAAGAAATGGCACGCCTGCTGACGCTGGAAATGGGCAAGCTGGTTGCTGAAGCACGGGCAGAAGTCGAGTTATCCGCTCAAATTTTCGAGTACTACGTTAAACACGCGGAAGGCTTGCTGGCCCCCGAAACGCTGCCAGTCGCCAACCCGAAAGAAGCGACCGCGCAGATCGTGCACGAACCGCTGGGCGTGCTGCTCGCTATCGAACCGTGGAATTTCCCTTACTATCAGATCGCGCGCATCATCGCACCGCAGCTTTCTGCCGGTAACACCATTCTGTTAAAACATGCCTCCAACGTGCCGCAAAGTGCCGCCCGGTTTGAAAAACTGATGCACGATGCCGGTTTGCCTAAAGGGGCGTTTACCAACCTGTATGCCACCCGCAAGCACATCGAAATGATCCTTAACGATCCGCGCGTACAGGGCGTAGCCTTAACCGGTTCGGAAGGCGCGGGTGCCACCGTTGCCCAGCAGGCCGCACTTGCCCTGAAGAAATCCACGCTGGAATTGGGCGGTGCCGACGCATTCGTGGTGTTGAAAGACGCTGATTTGGAAAAAACCGTCAAGTGGGCCGTGTTTGGTCGCCACTGGAACGGCGGGCAGGTGTGCGTCTCTTCCAAACGCATGATCATTGAAGATGCCGTGTATGACGCGTTTCTCGACCGCTACACCCAGGGGGTTGCTGCATTGCGCACAGGCGATCCGTTGGATGAAAGCACCACGCTGGCTCCGCTCTCTTCCCAACAGGCCGCTGATGAAGTAAGGCAGAAGATCCAACTGGCGGTGTCACACGGCGCTACGGCGCTGGAAGTGGGCCCGAAAGTGCCGACGCAAGGGGCCTTCGTACAACCGACTATACTTACCGACGTTACGCCGGATAATCCTGCCTATCATACGGAATTTTTTGGCCCAGTCTCGATGCTGTTCCGTGCTAAAGATGAAGATGATGCGGTACGTATTGCCAACGATTCACCGTTCGGTCTCGGAGGTTCGGTGTTCACCCGTAACGGCAAACACGGGGCTGATGTTGCTGCTCGCCTCTCCACCGGGATGGTGTACGTTAACCATCCAACCCGAGTGAAGGCCGATCTGCCGTTTGGCGGCATCCGCCGTTCTGGTTACGGACGCGAACTGACCGGGCTGGGCATTAAAGAGTTTGTGAACCACAAACTGATTTCTGTTGTTGATATTGATGCTGAATTTTAAGGAAATACCATGAGCACCCTACGACTATTAGGCATTGCGGGCAGCCTGCGTCGCGCCTCTGCGAATAAAGGGCTGTTGCGCGCAGCGCAAGCCGCTCTGCCAGCGGATACCACCCTTGAGATCGCCGACCTGCTGGATGTGCCGTTCTACAATGCCGATCTGACCGAGATGCCCGCTGCCGTGCAGCGCATCGCGAGTCAGGCACAACAGGCTGATGGATTTGTCTTTGCCTGCACCGAGTACAACTACTCCATGGCACCAGCATTGAAGAACATCCTCGACTGGCTTTCACGGCTGCCAGACAGCCAGCCGCTGAGCGGCAAACCGGTGGCGCTGATGGGGGCGGGCGGCGGTATGGGAACGTCACGTGCACAGTATCACCTGCGCCAAAGCGCCGTGTTCCTGAATCTGCAACCGCTTAACAAGCCGGAAGTGTTCGCTAACGCGTTTGCTGGCGGTTTTGACGATCAGGGCAATTTGCATGACGAAAAAATTGCGGCACTGATCGGCGAACAGATGAATACGTTGGTCGCGGCAATCAAAGCCACCCGCTAATCAACGCACCACCGCCTGTATCGTCCAGCTAAAAGACGGTACAGGCCTATTCCCGCCCTTCGACACATAACGTTGGTTGCTAACGCTGGTATAGATACAGCATTTCGTTCGCCAACTCTCGCACCAATAATGACGTCATCAAGTGGTCTTGCGCATGCGCCATAATCGACGTCATCGGCACAACCGTTTCGCGTGCAACCAACTGCGTTTGAACCTGATGCGCAACTCTTGCAAACCTGTCTGCGCGGGTCATTAACGCATTGGCTTGTTCAACCTGACCATGACGTGCTGCCTGCAACGCCTCCAGGCACAGGCTGCGTGATTCATCCGCATTGACAAGTATTTTCATTGCCGCTTCTTCTGCTTTAACCATCGTCATACCACCCCTATTAGGCATTGAATCAAAACCGTGCCGTTTCCCCCTCCTGGTTGCACTTACAGTACGCCTCCGTCGCGCTGCGGTACTGCCAGACTCTGTGCACAAGGTTGTGGGTTTCTTTTACCCTTTCCTTTTAACAATATTGTACCTGTGCGCAGGCATCGATAAATGTCCCAAATGGCACAAGACAGGTCATCACCGTATTGACGACAACACAAGTCAAGCGTAAGGGATTAAAATTGATACCATAGCGATCAAAAATTTGAGCGTCTTTAATAAAACGCGACTGCGTTTCAATCTAAACAGCCATTTCTGCCTGAAGATAGCGGACAAAGGTGGTAATTCTGGCGGGAACATGACGCCGTTGCTGATAGACAGCGTGGATGCCAGCATCCTGCGTCGTAAAGTCTGGCAATAACGCCACTAATGCGCCCTGTTTCAGATAAGGTTCAACATCCCAGGCTGAACGCAACAGCAGACCGCGTCCATCCAGCGCATAGCGCATCACCACCTCACCGTCGTTACTCGACAGGTTGCCTTCAGCTTTATGGCTAAACTCCTGACCGTCACGGTAAAAGCGCCACATCGCATAATCACTTTCGTACTGACGCAACACCAGACAATTATGTCCGGCTAAATCCGCCACCGTCAGCGGGCGACCTCTCTTGGCCAGATAGTCGGGTGAAGCACACAGAATACGATGGTTGGTACGCAGCGTGTGAGCAATCAGGCGTGAATCAGGCGGCGTACCGACGCGGATATCAATGTCGATACCGGCATCGAGCATGTTGATGGGCTGGCTCGACAGTTGCAGTTGTATCTCCAGTTCAGGATGCAGCAAGGAGAACGCAGACACCAGCGGGGCAATATGACGGCGACCAAAGCCAAACGAGGCGTTTACCGTCAGCTTGCCGCGTAACGTCATTTGGCTACGGCTGACCACATTCTCCAGCTCAGCGATGTCATTGAGGATGGGCAGCGCGCCTTCGCTGTAGAGTTGCCCTTCCAGCGTCAACTCTAACCGCCGGGTGGTGCGCTGAATCAGTTGCACACCGAGCCGGTGTTCCAGCGCGCTTAACCGTTTACTGATGGCGGGAAGAGACAGCCCCCTTTCTCTGGCGACCGCCGTTAGGCTGCCCAGCGCGACAATGCGACTGAAAAACAGCAGATCGTTCACTTCCCGCATAGATTGTTACCTTTAATTCAATAATAGCTTTCCCGTTAGGCTTATTGTTCATCATTTTGACAAGAAATACACTCTTCAGGGTCCGCTAATAGAAAAACAGGAATACCCTTATGTCCGTACCGCGCTACAAGATTGCTGTCATCCCAGGAGATGGCATCGGAAAAGAAGTGATGCCAGAAGGCGTTCGCGTTGTTACGCGTGCTGCCGCGCAATTTGGCATTGAATTACAGTGGGAATGGTTTGATTTTGCCAGCGCCGACTACTACCTCAAGCACGGCAAAATGTTGCCGGACAATTGGTTTGAGCTGTTGAAAGGCTTTGATGCTCTCTATTTTGGTGCCGTTGGCTGGCCTGAAGTGGTGCCCGATCACGTGTCGCTCTGGGGATCGCTGCTCAAATTCCGCCGCGATTTCGATCAGTACGTCAACTTACGTCCGTGCCGCTTGATGCCCGGCGTTAAAGCGCCGCTCGCCAACCGCAACCCCGGCGATATTGATTTCTACGTGGTGCGCGAAAATACCGAAGGGGAATACTCCAGCGTCGGCGGCATGATGTTTGAAGGCACTGAGCGTGAGATCGTGATGCAGGAAACCGTGATGACGCGCGTCGGCGTCGATCGCATCCTGAAATTCGCCTATGAACTGGCGCAGAAACGACCGCGTAAGCACCTGACATCTGCCACCAAATCCAACGGTATTGCCATCACCATGCCGTACTGGGACACCCGCGTTGCCGCAATGGGGCAGCAATACCCAGAGGTGAAAGTCGACAAATTCCATATCGATATTCTCACCGCCAACTTTGTACTGCATCCCGACTGGTTTGATGTGGTGGTCGCCAGCAACCTGTTTGGCGATATCCTTTCCGATCTTGGCCCCGCCTGTACCGGCACCATCGGTATTGCCCCTTCCGCCAACATCAACCCCGAACGCAATTTCCCCAGCCTGTTTGAGCCGGTGCACGGTTCCGCCCCTGATATCGCAGGGAAAGGTCTTGCCAATCCGATTGGTCAAATCTGGTGCGGTGCCATGATGCTGGAGCATCTGGGTCACGCAGAGGCGGGGACCTCAATTTTACAGGCTATCGAAACTGTGCTGGCGCAGGGCCCAACGCAGGCACCGTTAACCCGAGATTTGGGTGGCAGCGGTAATACAGAAACCTTAGGTCGCGCGATTGCTGATGCGCTTTAAGGTCAGCATATAACGCTGTTTTTAGCTGTCTGGGATCCAGCCGCAGGCTGGGTTCCCGTAAAATAATACCGCAAGATTTGGTTTAATTATTTCCCTATTTGTCGATGTTGAGCAGACACATTCTATAAATTTTAAACGTCGAACTGTTGTGCGAGGCCGCTTCCAGAGCAAGACTCCGCCGCACCTATCATCGCAGATCTCTTACTGCCCCCCAGCAATTTCCGCAGAACTTAACGCCTCGCGTTAGGTGCAGACAAAACAGCAAGGGAATTAGCGCCTAATACTGAAGATGTCCTGCTGGTGCTTTCACTCTCGCCCAGTGTTATCCATTGGACGAGGGGGATTAACCGGAACTCACCGACATTTTTCACCCTCTGTCATTCGCCAGAAAACAGCGTTATTCAGTTAATCATCGCATCGAGGTCAATCTTTTTCCCTTCGCGAGTAGAAGTGGTGTATACCTTCACGTTGCAGGTGTGTTGACTGCACTTGTTATTCGCCCCATCAATGGGTCTCACTTCTTACGAAACCACCTCAAGCGCCTTACTGCAACTCGAATTATTAGGGTGTATCTTCCTCAACCCATGCATTCAGTTGAAGGTTAAAGACTCTATCTGCTGACTTAATCATCTCGGGTCGATGAGCAACAAAAATACGAGTTATTGGCAGACGACTAATAGAGCGAGTGATTTTTTGTTCGTTGTCGATATCGAGATCGCTTGTTGCCTCATCAAGCAGCAAAATCCCAGGTTGTCTATACAGCGCCCTGGCGATAGAAATACGTTGACGTTGTCCTCCTGAAAGGGTGCTACCCATATCGCCAATCATAGAGTCATATCCCAACGGGAATGAGTCGATTTCTTCATCAATGGCCGCATAGTTAGCGCATTCGGCCATACGTTCCATATCTGGGGACTCTGAAAATCCAGTGATATTTTTCTGTAGGGTTCCGGCTAGCAATTTGTCATCTTGCATGACAAAAGCAACATGCTCTCTGAGCTCACGTTTCCCAATATTGGACATGGTCATCCCATTAATAAAAATATCGCCCTCAGTGGATTCATACAGCCCAGCAAGTACATGAAGAAACGTTGACTTACCGCATCCAGACGGCCCAATAATGGCTACGCTTTCCCCAGGCCTCACCTCGATGTTTATGCCCTCAAATATATTGGGTTCGGTTGGGGAATGACGGAACGATAGGTTTCGGATCACAATATGCCCATTCAACTGCGTCTGCGACCTTTCTTCATCATCCCGTTCTACAGGCGAAACAGCAATATCAGTCAGGCGCTGGCTGTGCATGGATACCAAACAGAAGTCAGAAACTGCGTTGACTAATTTTATAGTGCGCGTGATCACCATATCGGCATAAAGCATCACTGCCAATAACGCGCCAGTCGTCATCCCTTTCTCGAACCCTAAAGCGCCCACGCTAAGCACGTAGATACCCGAAAAACCGACAAAAAGCACGGCCGTCGTGTTGGTCATGAGATCAAGTTTGAATAGTTGATTTCCTGCATGTGTACTGTTGACCACGTGATGTACCCACTCGCGTCGACGGACCGGCGTCAGGTTCAGCATTTTGATGGCACTGATAGCTCTGACGGACTCAAGAAAATGGGAAGACTGATGCGCTTCAAAGGCAATATGCTCAATCTTACGGGTTCTGTACGTAGAGAACAGGCCCATTTTCAGGACAGCATACCCCACAGCAGCGGCAAGCGGCCCCATAGCCAGGAGAGGTGAATAGGTAAGAATGAGAACCATTGAGATGACGATCACAATCGCGTCGAGTATGGAGGCGACCATGTCAGCTGTAAAAGCTTCCTGGATGGCTATCAGCGACTGGAAACGTGATGCTACATCACCTACGTGACGTTTTTCAAAAAAAGGTAGGGTGAGCCGGATAAGCCGATTAAAAAACATTTCTGCCCACTTCACACCAAGCACATAACGGAGGTTCATCAATATCCAAGCACGGACTACGGAAAAGGCGGATTTAATCAGCAGCGCAGAAATGACCACGATCCCAACAAAAAATATCCCTTCACGATCCGATGACCGAACGAGTGTATCGAGAGTAAATTGTGACGCGGCAGGCACGGCAATGGAAAGCAGTTCCACCAAGACGGAAAGCACGAGAACGCCGGAAAAAATATGTCTCAGTCCCCTAACTCCGTGGAAAAGGTCAGAGACAGTAACACTCATTTCCAGCGGTTTTTTATCGAATGTCTCCGCTGGCCACGCTTCCACGATGAAGCCAGTAAATTTATCCGACAGCTCACGTATTGATATACTGCGACGACCCATGGCAGGGTCATGGATGATGGCCCTAAGGTGCGTCACTTTCACCAAAACCACAAAGTGATTGAATGACCAGTGAAGAATGACCGGGCGACTGAGTGAGCGAAGCTCGTCAAGTTCCATTCTTGAAGCACGTGCCATCATCCCCACCTGCTCAAATGCCGTGATGAGTTCGCGCAGTGTTATCCCGTGATGGGTTGTCCTATGGAGGGTGCGCGCAGATGCAAGGTCTACACGTTTGCCGAAATAGCCTGTCATCATAGCCAAACAAGCTAACCCGCACTCATTCGTTTCTGACTGTAAAATCAGCGGTGTTTTCTGCCAGAAAAAAAACATTTGTCAGCTCTCAGCCATAACGCGGTTAATACTCTGTTTTACAGGTGAAAAAAGCCATTCCCAGATGCGCCGATGCGTGGTCAATATATCGGCCTCAACCTCTACGCCCACAGGGAGAGTTCGCATACCAGCATCTGGCACAATCAGCACTCGAAAACGTCGGTTATTTCCCGTAAGCGCCTCAGGACTCGCGCTTATCGCTACGACGGTACCAGGCACTTTCCCAAACCATTCCCACGGTAGTGATGCAACCCGCATCAGGACATTCTGTCCCGTTTTAACCTCCTGCAACGCAGATGGAGGAAGCCACATTTCAACAAACGGGCGTGCATTCTCTGGCACCACAACGGCGGCAATCGTGCCAACGGTAACCCTCTGGCCTTCCAATATACTCATTGAGGCTATGACACCATCAAGCGGAGCCACAATGCGGGACTCCACCACAGCAGATGCATTAATCACCTGCTGTTCCAGCGTGGCTTTCTGTTGTTGAATCTCTGCGAGAGACTGCTTTTCTTGTGAACTCGTCTGGGCCAACGCTTCTACTAACTGAAGTTGCTCGCCTTGTGCGCGCGCGATGTTGATTCGGTGCATATTCAGTTGAGCAACGGAATGATGATATTCGTTTTCACGCTCAATTTTTTCTTGTACGGTAGTGACGCCTTTCAGGAGCAACTGCTGATAAAAAGCCATCCGTTTTTTCAGGCTGGCATTGCGTTCTAATTCTGCAGCGACTGCAGTCCGAATCGCTGCAATTTCATGTTCTTTGGTGTCGATTCTTTCACGTAAACGTTGACGTTCTCCGTCCCCCTCTATACGCCGTTCCACCACGCGTTTTTGCAACTCGGTTATTTGACGCTGAGCTGCGTCCTGCAGTGCTTGATTCATCCCACCTCCGACGTATGTTACATCGCGCGAAAGCGTCGCAATGATGTCCCCTTTTTTTACTCTTTCCCCCTGGCTTACCCCTATACTGCCTATTACCCCATCTTGATTAAACACCGCCTCAGCAGCGGCAGGTGTATAGATCACTCGACCGTTTACTGGGACCCTCTGTGCATAGGGGGTAAATAAAAGGAGGACTGCCACCAGCAAAACGCCAACAGAGCACCACAGAGCTGTCGGTAACACTGATGGCGCTGATACAGTGAAATCACCCAACCACGCGTTATTTTTATACTCTAGCGCCTCGGGGCGAAAAACAGAGTGATCGTTGTTCATCGTACTAACGACTGATATGGAGCATGCGTTCAGGCATATCGATGATCACCTTGTGACCCCGCATAAATTTCATGCCCAGCAGCCCATCAAAATCCACTTCCGGGGGCGTTTTCCCATTGGTTACGATAGCCAAATCATCACGAAACTTTCCTGCATCATCTGTAAAAATGATTTTTGATACCCTGCAATCTAAGTTGGATGCTTCAGGCTCAATAACACGGCAACCAGAAAAAAGGGTGCCTGCAGGTAAGCGGTCGGAAAACAGGAGAGAGTGGCTGGCACCCGTATCGACAATCAAACGCAAAGGTGTGTTGCGCACAGCTGCTGTAATACGTAATCCAGACGCTGTTTTCTCTATTGGATAAGATGACCAGTTACCCATGTCCGAAGGCAGATGATCCAACATCTGCAGTCGATCATGTTTAAAGTCCATCAGAACCCGACGATTGTGAAAAAGTCCAAGCCCCAGCACTTCATTAACAGGTTGCCCCCCCCCTATGCTTAACCCCCATGGTTTAAAACTCACAACTTCAACATCATAAAAAGAGATGTTGGAAATAAGTAATCGATTAAATTTCCAGGCAGAAACCTTATTTTCACCACCAGACACATCGATCAGCCGACGAGGTGCTTGTTGGGTAGCGTTAAGACTTGGATGAGCAATCAATTTATCTAAATCATATTTATGAAGGTGTATGCTTTCCCCACTACCAGTATCTAGCATTAATGTGTGCAACCTGTTAACGATCTGAACATCAATTAATGGCAGGCCACGTTCATCATATCGCAAACGCCAAGAATCTGTAGGGATGCTCGCCATGCTAATACTGGAAAACAGAAGAAGTAACCAAGAAAGTTGTTTCATCATGATTTAACCTCTAAATTCCGCATAATAATATCCTCTGATATTCCAGATTCAATCAGATATGAAGCCGCATGGCTCATGTTCTTTCTTACTGAGGGGCAAAACACGGTTTCACGGTTAAAATCATCAGCTTTTGAATAGCGTTGAATATGGCGACCACCGCCACATACTTTTTGCCAAACACAGTCAATACATGCGGTCGGCAGTTGATTATTTACCGCCATATATTTTTGCATCTGCCATGAATTAATGATTTCTGAGAGCATTAAATCCTGAATATTACCAATAGGCGTAAATATAGCGTCATTGGTAGCCCTGAGTGTATCGTCAACATAAAGCTCACCATCAGAACTCACAGTGAAAGCGAGAGTATCACTCCCTGATTTACTCACACCCATTACTGGATTGAACGCTGAGTTCAGCATTGCTTGCATATGCGTATGGAAATAGCGTATATATACATTTCTATCTGCATCAGAAAAGAACTCATCAAGTGCTGAGCAATAAAAATCGGATAGACCGTCAGGATTTATGCATGTGTCATGACTTTCATCAGGGATAAGAAAATCAAATTTTTTACATTTCAACACATCGACAAAATGACGATAAATTTCTGCCCCTTTTACAGACGGATTAGCGACACATAAAATACCAGGTTCATCTATCAGCCGGCCAGTTCTCCAGGCTTTCTGCAACATTTCTAGCCCCTTTACGGTGCCTTCATAGGTACTACGACCTTTTCTGTCTAGACGGTGCCTGTCATTGATGTGTTTAGGCCCATCAATAGATATACCGACACTGATATTATATTTTGAGAAGATATCGACCCAATCATCATCAATAAGAATGGCATTTGTTTGGCATGCCAGGTTAAGTTTTGTTTTGTTATAATTTTCCGAAACAAGTTCTTTGCAGGCATTTTCAAATTTTTCTTTACCCATCATTAACGGCTCGCCACCATGGAAATCAACCTGAACTGTTTCAATGTCATACTCCTGAGATGCCCGTTCAAAGAACCTCCTCAAATTTTCAATAACATCATGAGAAATAATTGGTTTTGAATTTATCGCCATGTCATTTCCCAAATTAAAAACATAGCAATACGTACAATTAATGTTGCATCGCTCACTAACCTTTAGAATTATTTCAAGATGCTTTATTTTTTTCTTTGTAATCATTGTGAGCACCACAGGTCGACGAATGAAAAAATGCAGGGCAGTTACCCACCCTACATAAACATCAATTACCAACTTCTGGACCAGCGAGCGAAAGCATTAACCCAACCACCAGAAACACTGTCCAGCATAGATTGAATCAATGCTTTCTGAGCGTCTTTTTTATCAGCAGCAACGGTTACTGTTGCTTTGTTCGTGGTAATTTCTTTGGCTAATTTAGACATTAGTTAATCCTTTACCATTTTTCGCACCGGGATTGGTGCGCATAATAAATATAGTTGCATCCTCTATACAAATAAAGTGAAATATTAATCAAACATTGTCGAATATAGTATTTGTTATGGTTTTATTTACTTCCAGTAGTGCGTTATAAATCAACCGGAGGTGTCAACCACCTTGACACTTATCGTAGTAGAAAGGGAGTATCAGAAAACTGACATTAGGTACCAATATCAGTTTACAAGCTGGTTTACAGTCAAGTTTGCAAACCTCATAATCATTCATTACTCCGTGACTTTAAATAATGAAAAATATAGAGCCACTTCCATTACTTAGCAATAGGAAAAATCCATTCTAGTTCTCCATCTTCGGATGAATTATGGATAAATGATTAAATTCCTTCTTTTGAGGTAATCACTAATATACTCAATCGATTGTGCGAGGCCGCTTCCAGAATAAACATCCTCAACGCTTGTCGCCGCAGATCCCTTGCCGTACCCCTGCAATAACGGTATCTTTTACCCGCACCTGCAAAATCAGGTGCCGGGATTGACCTCCTGAACCACACTTCACTGACGACATTCGGCGCGTTTGCGCTTTTTTTGTGTCGTGCGCACAGCTACACCTCAATGGTGGGCCGGGCGAGGGCGTCGTAAGACGCGCCGGTGTCAGTGAGGCCGGTAAGGTCAACCTCGTCCGGCTCCACCACCCGTGAGATTGACCTCTCCAGTGGTGGAGAAAGTTCGTTACTCACTGGAGGCTGCCTTATGGCTACAACCCTCACCCAAATGCACCCGTTACTTGTCGTCCCTTTCTGCTCTACCACGGATTTCACCGTTCTTGCCACTCACAGTGAACGTTTCGCCGAAGCACTGATTGAAAGCGCCGAACCAGCGTTAAAGCAGGCACTGTGTGGCCGACTGATGACATGCCTTACCTTGTTGCGCACGACCCTGAATGACCCCGTTGCCCCACATCTGGTGGAAAGCCTCACTGCCGATACGTTTCCTGCTACCCCTGTTTGCTTTGAGCCCGATGCCGATCTGCTCTGTGATTACTGCCTTGCCTTGGGGAAATTACTGACGGAGCGCGCGTTATCGCCAGAATCTGAACCGCTCATAACCAGGTTGCTGGCTGAGTTGGTTTGGTATTTTGCTGCCGATCTAAAAGGGCCACGCGGGGCTAGAACAGGAAGGGAAAACGGAACGTATTAGCCCTACTCGTCATCCTCCGCGCAGGCGGAGGATCTCTGGCAGGTGAAACACGTTTATTATCACAAAGATCCCCGGCTTTCACCGAGGATGACGAAGGGGAGGAGAATGGGTGTTGTCAGCAATAACACGTTCCGTAAAGGGCTTTGTTATTCAGCGACCGGCAGCTTAAACTTAGAGATAATGGCTAACCGGTTCTGGAAGTGATCTATTTCCCCCCAAAGCCAGGTTTCACCTCGCTCAAGCTCCGCTTCATTGGTCATTTCACGCAGCTCACAGGTTATCATGTCGTATGCATACAAATGCAGCCCAAGTGCAAGAGCATCATACATCCTTGCTTGCCAGAACGACATGCCTTCATGCGTCTGGTTTCTATCCGAAACGATAATGTCATAACGCTCTAACAGATAACTGATGAAGATAATACCTGCGAAATCATGAAGCACAGCGCGGTGCTTGGGCTTCTGGGTTCGCCACACCAGTATTTGTGTAACGGGTCTGCATTTCAGATAACTGTCAGGCTGAATGATGACACGGTTGTAATACACAACCTCTTCCGTCAGGTCATTAATCAACGCCAGCTCGAAATGAGATTGCTGAATTTTGCCTTTGTTACGATCATCCACTCTCACTACCCGGTAGCCAGGTGCCAGCGAGACGCCCTTGATCTGCGCGGTAACATCATTGCCGTTTACCAACTCCGAATACACGGCACGGTTATCAGGTGTTTCGTTCAGATGAGCGAAAACCTCGGTTACTCTGGCCGGGTTCAGCAATTGTTGTGGCATGGAGCCCTCACGGTGTGACTTTTTGACGTTCAGACAGAATAATGTTGGCGAGTAATTCAAGAAAATATCGAATTACCTGTAGGTTAATTCTTGCTTAATGCTGAGCAAAAATCAATCACTCATCGCTACGAGATGTGTAAACAACGTTAAGGATGGAACAATAAAAAAAGCCGTTTTCACGGCTTTTTTTATTTAGCGATGGCTATCAGTACATAGCGCCCGGCGGAACATCTTTGTGGGCAAGAACATAAGCAGCCAGGATTCTTTTCAGTAGTTTACGCACGATTTTTGGCCTTTTTAACGTTACCGATAATGAAGTTGCAGGTGATGTTGTCTTCTGTTAACAGAGTGTACGCTCGTCATATTCGGGACGCAAGTTTTTGTGACGCGCATCACAAAATTTTTTTGTATGCGCACTGTCACGTTCATGAACTGGCGATATTCACACGTGCTGATAGCTCATCTCGGCGTGCGTTATGTTATCGTATTAAACTATGAAGAACTTTTAATCACCTAGCGTGATAGTTTCCCGGCTGTCGCCGTGAAGGCAAGTTCGTTCAGCGGCCAATATCGCGCCGATCTCGCTGTTTTACCCGTAACGCTGCCGCGCTGCGACGGCATGCAGGACGCCATGGAAACCTGGAAACTCAACTTATACGCCGCCTGGGTGGGATGCTTTTTTACTGGCCTTGCCATGAGCCAGATTCTGCCGTTCCTGCCACTCTATATTGAACAACTCGGCGTCACCGACCATGCATCACTCAGTTTGTGGTCAGGGCTGATTTTCAGTTCTTCATTTCTGGTCTCGGCCATCGTCGCGCCGCTGTGGGGCAGTCTGGCCGATCGCAAAGGGCGCAAGCTGATGCTACTGCGCGCCGCGCTCGGCATGGCTATCGTCATGGCGCTACAGGGCATGGCCAGTAACGTCTGGCACCTGTTTATTCTACGCACCTTGATGGGCCTGACCTCCGGCTATATTCCCAATGCCATGGCGTTGATCGCCTCGCAAGTGCCGCGTGAAAAAAGCGGCTGGGCACTGGGCACGCTTTCAACTGGTCAGGTGGCTGGCGTGATTATCGGCCCGCTGATCGGTGGCTTTCTCGCCGACCACGTCGGGCTGCGCGTGGTGTTCTTTATCACTGCCTCCTTACTGTTCACCTGCTTTTTGCTCACCTTGTTCACCATCAAAGAAGGGGTGGTCAAAGTGGCTAAAGCGAATCGCCTCAGTGGCAAAGCGGTGTTCTCTTCTCTGCCCTACCCGGCGCTGATCGTCAGCCTGTTTGTCACCACCATGATGATTCAGCTCGCTAACGGCTCCATCAGTCCAATACTGACGCTGTTTATCCGCGAACTCACGCCAGACACCACTAATCTCGCCTTTCTCAGCGGTGTCATCGCTGCCGTCCCCGGCGTTTCAGCGCTGCTGTCAGCGCCGCGGTTGGGGCGTCTGGGCGACAAGATCGGCGCACATCGTGTCCTGATCGCTGCACTGGGGGCCTGCGTGCTGCTCTTCTGTTTGATGTCCACCATCAGTGATTCGCTACAGTTGGGGATACTGCGTTTCTTACTGGGCTTCGCCGATGGCGCACTGATGCCCGCCACACAGGCGCTACTGCTGAAATACAGCAGCCAACAGGTGACCGGGCGGATTTTTGGCTACAACCAGTCTTTTATGTATCTGGGCAACGTGGCAGGTCCGTTACTCGGCTCCGGCGTGTCCGCCATGATGGGATTTCGCTGGGTGTTCATCATCACTGCACTGCTGGTGTTGATGAATACGCTGCATATCGCTTGGCGTTTCCGACAGATTCCCACCAAACCCTGATAGCGCCGTCGTTATCTCCTGGCGTTATTTACCTCAGGATATAACACCAAGATTTATATACAAATTATGCATAAAACGCCCCTTTACCTTGGCGACGGCCACCGTTCGGCAGTAGGATCGATAGCGGTTTTTTGTGGTCAACGAAGGAGGTTATTATGTACACAGCGTATGACAGATACAGAAACCCGCTTGAAACGGGCTGTCGTGTAATGCAAAACGGTTCTCGTCTGGTGGGTACTATTGCCGCCATTCATGCAGATAAGCTGAAACGAGAAGACGTTCGTAAAGCCAAATGCGTGCAACTCAACGGGGTCAGCGAATACTTCTCCCCTGATGAGCTGATGCGTTTGGGCCGCGCATAACACGGCAACCCTTTCCGTTCGGGCGTGTTACCGCGCCCGATGCACGAATGTCCCGCCCTCTAACCCGCTATGGGTGATCAAACCAATCGCGATTTTGCTCGGCTATCGGCGTTATTGAGTAGATCATCTCTTGCAGGTGCTCACGGATTGCCGCTTCTGCCGCATCTGGATCGTGTGCTTTCAAGCTGTTAAAAATCAGGTAGTGCTGCTTGATCAGATTCAGCGGTGGCGAAACCTGACTCAGGCTGAGGAAGCGTACCCGGTCCATGGTCGCTTTGATTGACTCGATGGTTTCCCACGCCAGTGGACATCGCGCGACCTGCGTCAGCAGTTGGTGAAAATCGTCATCCAGACTGAGAAATTCACGAATCTGCTCATTCTGTGCCGCCAACTCCTGCCGGTGCAGATTGTGCTCCAGCACCAGCAATTGCTCATCGGTCACGAACTCTGCGGCCCGGCGCGCAATGGCGCACTCTAACGCCTGGCGAATAAAACGCGCGTCAGCCACCCGTTGTTCCGAAATTTTCATGACGAAAGTACCGCGCTGCGGCAATACCTGCACCAGACCCGCTTCTGCCAATTTGATAAACGCCTCGCGCACCGGCTGGCGCGAAACGGAAAAACGGGTTGATATCTCTTTTTCTGACAGTAACTTACCCGGCGGAATCGCGCACTCCACGATATCCTTACGCAGGATACGATAGATTTGCTGGTTTACCGGTTCATTACTGTTGATCTGAAAGGAAGTTTCCATACATCGCTTTTAACTATTCGAAAGTATTACCCTTCATAATACATGCTAATTCTTTGTCTTACCTGCCTTCTTTTCCTTTGTGTTTTTCCCGGCAAGTCATAACAGATATCGGCGGCCTACCTCGCTGAATTTCAGAGCAATGTAGGCCGTCGTATTCTGTCTGAGAGGGGTTAACTCAAGCTCATGAACCTGGGTGCAATAGACGTACAGGAACCTTAGCCACCACTTTACGCACGGGGGCTTCATGCTCTACCACGCAAAGTGGTGCATGAATATCCCACGGGAATAAAATGACAAAATCACCCGGCGTTAACACGATATCCTTCTCTGTACCTGCCTTATCGCGATAGAAGTAGTTGTCTTGTTCAGGATGCGGATCGTCAGGTAGCGACTGTAGTGCAGGTCGGTATTCCAACCGTTCTTGTCCAGAAATAACGAATTGCACGTCAATGTTGTCACGATGCGTTTCTGCTACACGTGTCTGACTCGGTGCTGTCGTTGCCTGAAACGTTTTGTACACCACGTCTTGCTGATGCATTTCGCCGTCAGGATGGTGATCGAAATCAATCCCCTTCAATGTCTCCAGCACCTGATAGATTGCTGCCGGTAACTCCAAACGAGACGCGGCTAATTGTGCAATATTGCCAACTATCATCGCTTCCCCCTTATTTCGCTAACGCGACAACCTCAGCCCAGACGCCGTCATCAACAACAATCCCTTGAGCGCGTTGCTGCTCACGCATTTTGACTTCCATTTCACCCGGGAAATAGACAGCACTTTTACCTTCAGCAGGTTGTGATGTCTTCACGTAGTCAGCAATACTATCAGCCAAGCGGTCGCTGAATTCGCTACCACCGAGCTGGGCAGGATCAAAGACCATGAATATCTGGCTGGCACCGGTGCAACTCCCCTTTTGAATTTTATCAATTTCATTGGTTGGATGACCGGCAGAGAGCAATGCCGCCATCGCATC
>NZ_JAGFPF010000430.1:0-1461 GCF_025962695.1 Candidatus Symbiopectobacterium sp. NZEC135
TTAAGCCGCCAATTCAAAAGCGCGTTCGGTCAATCTCCTCACGCTTATCTGGTTCGACTCCGCCTGCGCACCGCGCGCACCTTGCTTGCCATGGGAAATGAGCCCGCCAAGGTTGCCTCTCTGGTGGGCTTTTCGGATCAAAGTCATATGGGCCGCTGGTTTCAGCGTGCGTATCGGCTTTCTCCGGCCGCTTACCAACGCCAATGCACAAACGTTCTAGACGGAGGTCGCTCCCATCTCCGATGATTGCCAATGAAAGCAATAATCGGAGAGTGATGGCTGATGTTTGATACAAAAATCGTGTTTGTTGTGCGCAATGATTTACCCACTTGGCAGCGGTTAAACGTAGTGGCTTTTCTGGCGACAGGAATCGCCTCGGCTCACCCCGATATTATGGGATCACCTTATGTGGACGCGCAGGGGCACCATTATGGCAATATGTCTGGGCAGCCGATGCTTATTTTTGAAGCCGACCTCAGCGGACTGCAAACGGCGCATCGTAAAGGGCTTGAGCGTGAACTGATACTGATTCCTTACGTACACGCCATGTTCTCGACCGGCCATGACGATGCTAACCGAGCGGTATTTATGGCTGAAGATACTAATAACCTTAATCTTGTTGGCCTTGCAATGCGCGGTCCGAAAAAAACAGTGGATAAGGTAATAAAGGGACTATCGTTGCATCAATAAACCGCGATATATCTGATAAATAGCGGATGCCTCAGTAGTGAGGCACCGCTTTATTTTCTGGTGGTTTATATACAGTTTAATGAAATTCTCTCTCTGCGTTGTCCAAAAATGAGGTGTCATTACCTGAACAGGGTAGCGCCTTATCGTTTTGACACCCAAAGGACTATTATCTAAGCACAAACAGAGAGGAATGATTATGAACAATAACGTTATTGCCATCTCCAGATTCCAGGGAACCATTGAATGGGATAAAGTTAAAGAAGATGGTGTCAGCATGGCGTTTTCTCGCCTGGGAGAAGGTGAGACCTATATTGACCCAACGTTTTCTGAAAATTTCCGAAAATCCAGAGTGGCAGGCATCCCTTCTGGGGCCTGGCATATTTTCCGAGCCAAATCCAGCACGCCAGAAGCACAGGCAAGAACCATAGTAAACACGCTGAAAGAGGCAGGATTTACTAACAAAGATGCTTTTGCCTTTGAAGTCAATAATAAAGCCGGAAGTAACAAGACTGCCACCAAAAATGAAATGGCGAATAACCTCTTTAATCTGATACAGCGTATTATTGATTCAGACCTTCCTATCTGTACCAATAATTTATATATCAAAACCAATATTGACACCTGGAAGAACAGCGTTGCATGGGAATTGCATGATGATTTCTTTCAGAAAATAAAAATTTGGCCGGAACACTGGAGAACGCAACCGGACTATCCTGATACGCTTTACCCTTGGGGCAAAGGAAACTGGAGTTTCTGGGAATACTCATCTCA
>NZ_JAGFPF010000431.1:0-1410 GCF_025962695.1 Candidatus Symbiopectobacterium sp. NZEC135
ATTTAATACCTTCTATCCGTAATTAATGTAAGAGCATTAAGATGTGTATCTAATCATCAATTGGTTCATAAGATGATGTTTGATCGTCTGAGGTGTATTCAGCCAATAACTTTCTCAGAGCAATCGAGTCGCTCACAAATCTGAGTTTTCCATTATCGAGCATGAAGCTCTGTGTATCACCCGATAGATGATAAATTATAACCGCCCAACCAAGCCCTGACCGAGTTACAGTGATGCTTTTTAAAACTCGTTTTAACAAGAGGTTAAGCTCTAAACTATCAGTAATACTTGATAGTTTTGCGCTATTAACAGCGTTAATACCCCGCTGTTCACGCTCGCCTTTTTCTATCTCCTCAGTTATTTTTTTTACTCGTGCTTCCATGTCACCGATGGTTTTAATGACAGACAAGTTTATTGTTCAGCTTAGCTATGCGATTTTCAAGTTGTTGCCTTTCAAGATAGATTGATTGATCAGGTGTAACAACCTTTTTGAACTCAAGCCGACCTAGTATTGTTGCTAGTGCTTCATCTAACCCTTTGATTGAAAGATTTTGCGAACAACGCCCATCTTTGGCGTTTAAGCAACCATGATAGACGTACAGTTTCCCTTTTACTGTATGCTTTCTTTTTACTAATGCACCACCGCATCCGCATCGCAATAGACCGCTTGGATTTGCTTTGGTCAGATTGAAGTAATAGCCATTCATCTTTGCTTATTAGGGCAGGGTAGTATCCTTCTACTCGCTCTAGTTGAATCATTTCTCTTTCGTTGGTCGTTTCACCGGTCTGATAGGCACCGTATAGCGCAGGGTTCTTTATTGTTTTGGTTATCGAAGCGTGATTCCATTGTGCAGCACGAATCCCTGCGATGCCCTTTTTATTGAGCACCTTAGCTATCATGTTGCTGCCTTTTCCTTCCTGCTTTAGTCTAACTATCAGCCTAGCTGTTTCCGCTTTTTCACTGAAGTCGTATCCCTTTACAGTGCGCTGTAGCCAGAAAGGGAGGATTTTATTGATAGGTATGCCGTTAAGTGCGTTCTGTCTCTGCTGTCCTTTGGTTTGCCGTAGGCGTAGTGCTTTGCGCTCTGATTCTTTGTGAGCAAGGTCGGCGGCTAAGGCGATACGAATCACGCTTTGTAAGTCATTCAGGCTGCTTTTAGTCAAAACCAAGCTATCGGACAAACTAACGATTTGCACATCCTTACGGAGAATTTCTTTCACCGTTTCCTGTGTGGCATCGATACCTCGTCGTGAAAGGCGATCCAATGCTTCAATAATAATGGTTGAACCTGCCGCAATCTGTCCTTCATCTATTGCGGTGAGCATATCGGCTAACGAAGGGCGTCTACCCTCGCGGAAGGCACTGATACCTAAATCCTGAAAATTCTTGCTGGAAAGATTCAGCTTATT
>NZ_JAGFPF010000433.1:0-1454 GCF_025962695.1 Candidatus Symbiopectobacterium sp. NZEC135
AAAGAAAACTACGATGGCTACCTGAGCGGAGCCTATCACCTCAACGACACCGCTAAAGTGTTTGCCAATCTGTTATTTGGTTTCGACAAAACACAAACCAATACCCGTGGCCCCAGCTTTACCTCGCCCGATTTTTACAATGCCAATACCGGCAATATCGAACGTTGGGCGCGTATTTTTTCTCCCGAGGAGATCGGTGGACGGGAGCGTAATAACAGCGAATGGCGCGAAACCACTTGGACTGGCACGCTGGGTTTCGCGGATAAAATAGGTAGCAGCGACTGGAATTATGAAGTCGCTTACACCCGTTCGCAATACACCAGCGATCGCAGCACGCGCTATACCCCGTTAAGTGGAATTAAGGATTTCTACCTGGGGCCACAGTTGGGTGAACAGGATGGCTACCCCGTCTATGCGCCGGATGCATCGCGCCTCGATAGGCCGCTCACCCGCGAAGAGTGGGCCCGATACAGCGGCGTGCTGAAGCAAAAAAGTAAATCCGAGTCGCAAACCTACAGCTTTACCACCAACGGTGAGCTGTTTAACTTACCTGCCGGTCCGGTAGGGTTCGCCAGCGTTGCAGAATACGGCAAGCAATCGTATTCCGTGCGCCCCGATCGACGTCTTAATGACGGCACCTTTTATAACACCACCCCAGGGTCGGTTTCCGGTGGCGATCGAGACCGCTACGCGCTCGGTGCTGAACTGAGCATTCCGTTGACCGATACACTGCTGGCATCAACCGCAGGCCGCTGGGATCAATACAAATTCAGCGGACGCTCAGAGCAAGATTTTACCTACAATACCGGGCTGGAGTGGCGTCCGGTGAAAAGCTTGCTGTTCCGCGGCAACTACAGCACCAGTTTCCGCGCCCCAGACCTCAACTATATCTACCAGGCTGACAGCAACGGTTACTTCTCTGGACAGAAAGACTACTACGGCTGTGCGCAAGGCATCGAAGGGGCGTGCGATCCGAATGCGGTGAACTACACCCAAAGCGGCACCAGCGATCTTGAATCAGAACACGGTAGATCGTGGAGCTATGGTGTGGTGTGGTCCCCCAGCAGCAACCTGGATTTCTCAGCGGATTTCTGGCGCGTACAGATCAAGGATCTGCTGACTACCGTGGATGCCAACCGTCTGTTGCAGGAAGAGTATCAGTGCCGCATCTCCGGCAATACCGGCAGTCATTGCCAGGAAGTCCTGTCGCGCATTATACGTAATCCCGCCACCAGCGCGGTGGATCCTAACAAGTTGCAGCGGGTACGCATCAACGCTATCAACGCGGCAAGCGAACGCACCAGCGGTTTGGATTTCAAGGCGAATGCACGTTGGGATGCCAACCAATGGGGTGATTTCAGCTCAAGCATAGGCTATTCGCTGGTGCTCTCTCACTTCTACAAAGAGTCCGATGATGCACCGACTCTCGATCTGCGCAACGATTACACCCAGTC
>NZ_JAGFPF010000432.1:0-1454 GCF_025962695.1 Candidatus Symbiopectobacterium sp. NZEC135
CACGGACGGTCTGTTTACCGAAACCACGCCGTATGCACCCAGCAGCCCGTATTCCGCATCCAAAGCCTCCAGCGACCATCTGGTACGCGCCTGGATGCGCACCTATGGGCTGCCGACCATCATCACCAATTGCTCCAATAACTACGGTCCTTACCACTTCCCGGAAAAATTGATTCCGCTGATGATCCTCAACGCGTTATCCGCTAAGCCGCTGCCGGTGTATGGCAACGGTGCGCAGATCCGCGACTGGCTGTTTGTTGAAGATCATGCGCGTGCGCTTTACCGCGTGGTGACGGCGGGTGAGGTCGGGGATACTTACAATATCGGTGGCCATAACGAGCGTAAAAACCTCGATGTGGTGCATACCCTGTGCGATCTGCTGGAAGAACTGGCGCCGCAAAAACCGGCGGGTGTCACCCATTATCGCGATCTGATTACCTATGTGACTGACCGACCCGGCCATGACATGCGCTACGCCATCGATGCCAGCAAAATGGCGCAGGAGCTGGATTGGAAACCGCAGGAGACGTTCGAAAGCGGTATGCGTAAAACGGTATTGTGGTATCTGAATAACGAAGCCTGGTGGCGCAGCGTGCAGGATGGCTCCTATACCGGAGAACGGTTGGGGCTGGACGCGTAATCGACGTGTTTGCCGCGCTCCTGTGTCAGTAACAGTAGCGTGCAAGCCATGACAGGAGAGGCGATGACAGCCACGATCTGTGCCCATGTGTTGCCGTTAGCGTGGGAAAGCGATTTTTTCGCCCTCCCCAGCGCGCGCCTGTCGTTCAGTGATGATGCGCCAGCGCTAACGCCCGCGGCGTTGAACGCCTATGCGGTGGTGCAGGCCAACGTTTCTGCCAGCGATCTGGCGACTGTCGATGCGCTCTCTGCCGCAGGTTTCCAACTGGCAGAGAGCGAAGTGGATTTTTGCCTGCCCATCGATTCTGGCGAGGTGGCGCTTCCGGCCTGGCGCGTGGCGGATACTGCGGATATTGCGCCGTTGCGTGAGGCTGCTGCGCGCGTTTTTTCGCACAGCCGGTTTCGCGCACCCTGGTATCGCATGACGGACAGCGGTCGTTTTTATGCGCAATGGGTGGAAAACGCGGTGCGTGGCACCTTTGACGATGTTTGCCTGATCGCACTTAACGCGCAGGGTGCGCCACTCGGTTGGGTGACGCTGCGCCAGACGCAGGAGGATCGGGCGCGCATCGGCCTTCTGGCCGCGTGGCCGGGTGCATCCGGCGGTGTGGGCATGCCGCTTATGGCGCTGGCAAGGCACTGGTGCCAACAGCGGCACGTGGCACATCTGTGGGTGGCCACGCAGTTGGGTAATACGCGCGCGCTGCGCCTTTATCAACGCTGCGGCGCGCAGATTCATGATACGGCGCATTGGTTTTACAGGAGACCGCATGATTCCCTTTAACGCTCCCCCGATTGTGGGTACTGAACTGGAC
>NZ_JAGFPF010000434.1:0-1447 GCF_025962695.1 Candidatus Symbiopectobacterium sp. NZEC135
CTGAATACTGCGGTGTGCTGGCTGGTGGCGGATATCCTTTCCAGGCTGATAACGCGGCGCACAACCGCATGAAAACGGTGCTGTTGGTGGTGCTGTGCGGTCTGATCGCACCGGGTTTGGCACCTTATGATCCGGCGCGTAGCGTTGGATTGCCGTGGCAAGCGCCGGATGCGCTGTTTTGGTGTGGAACTGACGCGCTGGGGCGCGATGTGCTGAGCCGTACCTTGCACGGTGGTGTTGCCATGCTGCTGTTTTCGCTGATGGCAACGGTGGCAGCGTCCCTTGCCGGGCTCGTTACGGGCCTGGTGCTGTTGGTGTTGCCCGATCGCGGGTATCAATTGACCGCGTTGTTAGACAGTATCCTGATGTTGCCGCCATTGCTGATCGTGATGATGACCTATTACGCGCTCGGTCCCTCACCCTTAACGCTGCTGTTTGCCATCATGCTGCTGAGCGCGCCCTTTACCGCACGTTTTATCCGCGCGCTGGCCGAGCCTATGTTGGACAGCGATTACGTCATGGTTGCCCGCGCCGCGGGCGATTCTACCGGGCTGTTGCTCCGGCGTGAAATCCTGCCGGGAGTGTATCCGGCGCTGTTGGGCGACGGGGCAACGCGTCTGGCGGGCGCTTTTTATCTGTTTTCCGCTGCCAGTTTTCTTGGGATCAATGCGGTCGGACAGGGGAATGACTGGGCCAGCATGGTCCGTGAAAGCCTTGAAGGGATGGTACTCAATCCCTGTGCCTTGTTATTGCCCGCCGTCAGCATCGCCAGCGTGATGATGTTGATCAATCGGGCGGTTGACCGCCGGGGGCACGGATGATATCGCCGGTGTTGCAGGTCGCGGAATTAGGCGTTGAAGACGCCGCAGGCAACCCGGTGCTGGCAGGGGTCTCCTTCCAGCTTGCTGCTGATGACGCCTTGGCGGTTGTCGGGCGTAGCGGGGCGGGAAAGAGTACGCTGCTGCGTGCGTTACTCGGGGAACTGGCACCGGGCATGCGCAGGGTGACGGGGGAGATCGTCTGTTGCGGTTGTGCGGTGCATGATGCTGATGCTGCGCGTTTACGGACGCTGCGCGCGCAGCAGTGTGCCTGGCTGGGGCAGGATCCGGCGCAGGAGTTGGTGCCGACGCAGCGCATTGAGCAACTGTTGCTGGGGTTTATTGCAAAAACGCCCGCAACGATAAGTGACGCCGTCACGTTTCTGCGCGCATTGGGTTTACCGGCGGATAAGGCCTTCCTGCAACGCTATCCATATCAACTGTCCGGCGGTCAGCGGCGACGCGTGGCGTTAATTCGCGTGCTGCTCAAGCGGCCTCAATTGCTCCTGTTGGATGAACCCTTTGCCGGCCTTGATGAAGCCCAGCGGCGTAACATGATTGCGCTGCTGAATCGCTGGCGGCGGCAGCATCGCTGTGCGCTGTTGCTAATCAGCCATGATGCGGTCAGT
>NZ_JAGFPF010000436.1:0-1439 GCF_025962695.1 Candidatus Symbiopectobacterium sp. NZEC135
AATGTGACAGGATAGTGAATTTTTAGCCTTGACCTTCGTGCCCAGAATCGCTATTGATACCTTGTGGGTGCTCGAAAAGCAGTCACTGTTTTCTTTCCACCAGATGAACAATGAGGGAAATGAGGCATGAAGAGACAGAAACGAGATCGTTTGGAACGGGCGCAATCGCGCGGCTATCAAGCAGGACTTTCCGGGAAGCCCAAGGAACTTTGTCCTTATCAATCTATTAATGCCCGGTCTGAATGGTTGGGAGGCTGGCGGCAAGCCATGGAGGACAGGGCCGTTACCGCGTAGTCTCCATTTGTACCGGTGTCTATTGCACCGGTCTCATTGATTTGTCCTAACTGACCTCCGCACACTTGCGGAGGTTTTTGTTTTAAAGTAAGCACATTTTATCTTCTCCATTTTTTCAAACGCGTCTTCAACGAAGCATAACATTGCGATGAACTCATTAAATGGCGGCTAATGAAATGCAATAAACGACCTTATGATTGAAAAAGAGAAACGTATATTGATGTGGTGCTGATATTTTTTTAATTTTCATCAAAAGGATATTATATGAATTCACTACCGTTACATCATACTTGCTACCAAGAAAACCCTTTTATTTCGGCAACGATAAATAACCATCATTCAACGTTACCTCCTGCCATGATGACGTCTTTAAATAAAATAAATAATTCTTCACTGAATCTGTATGACGGCAGTGTGGTTGAACGTTCTGGTTTTTTGGCACCGTCAGCATCAACGGCAAAAACGAGAAAACATGCGGCAACAACCTGTTGCCACTTCATGCATGTCCGAGCTATCAGCAATGGTGATGCCGCGTCTCACTGTCAATCGAACAGCAACCTTACCGTCTCAGGCTCTTCGCGGGATATACAACATGTCGTGCAAACAGGAGATGTTTTATCACATATCGACGAATCAGCAGCATGCAGTAAAATGAGAACGGAAACGGTCAAGAGATCGGCGCTCTTTGTGAAAAACCTATCCTCAACAATATTGATGCTCAGTCGTGCAGGTATTGATATTCCAGACGGAATATCCCCACACACCATTTATTTTAACTACACGCGCGAGAAACGAAAAGCAGAGCAATTGGGCTATCACTTCAATCGGACTGATTTTCAACATCGCATCAACTGCAAGGCGAAAGAAAGGTTACCTGGATTGATAAAGGAGTATTATTCAAGCCCCGCTAGGGCTGAGAAGGTATTTTCCGCATTGCAGTCACGATCAGTGCAACAAACCATTCTGCAATATATAAGTCAGAACAGACAAGCGTAAGAGTATTGAAAAACAAAACGCCCCTGATTTCTCAGGGGCGTTTTGTTTTTATTTGGCGGTGAGGGAGGGGTTCGAACCCTCGATACGCTTTCACGTATACACACTTTCCAGGCGTGCTCCTTCAGCCACTCAGACACCTCACCGGATTG
>NZ_JAGFPF010000435.1:0-1439 GCF_025962695.1 Candidatus Symbiopectobacterium sp. NZEC135
ATGCTCGCCCTGAACTCCGGGCACACTATAACTTATGTCACCACACCAGACCTGGTTCGGTGAGGCCGGCATGAACCGTCTTTTCAGCAGGTTCGGCGAAGCGAGGGACGTTTCCCTACTTCCTAGATATCGGTATTTTCCTGGCTGTCGGCTGAGTAAACCACATTCCTGCATCAATTTTCTTGCCAGCCAGCGCCCTACAGCATGACCATTCCGACGCATAAGTAAACTTAGTGTTCTGCTGCCGGCAGAGCCACGGCTTATCTGATGTAGCTCGCGCGCCAGCGCCCGTAGTTGCAAGGGTTTAACATCAACCTGTTGATGCCGTGAGGCGTAATAAACACTACGCGTTATATTCAGCAAACGGCACAGTTCCGTTACCGACCATTTCGTGTTTAGCCGTGTGATTAACGCGCAGATTTGACGGGGATTTCGCTCATCAACACGGCCGCCTGCTTTAAAATTTCTTTCTCCATGTCAAGGCGTCGAACCTGTTTTTCCAGTTCCTGAATCCGACATTGATCCGGTGTCAACGCCACACCAGCAGGAGTGATGCCTTGAATTTCAGCTTCATACTGACGTATCCACTTGCGAAGTTGGCTGGGGTCCAGGTCCAGCGATTGGGCAACATCAACAGCACGCTGTTGGTATTTAATCACCTGCTCGATAGCTTTCAGCTTGAACTCGGGAGAAAAACGACGTTTGGTTCGCTTACGTTGAGTCATTGCTCGATCACCTCAATTTTCTGTTGTTACATTAACAGGCTATTGAGGTGTCCGGAATCAGTGAACCACTACAGTTCATTACCGGCGCTTTCTTTTAAACTTTCATAATATTCAATGAACTGCTTCTGCTTTTCTTCACTGAATTTATGAGGAATGCCTGCGGGTTTCTTGTAAGTGAAACCATGGCGGTACAGCCATTTGTTCATGCCGGGAACGCTGAAACGGATGCGCCAGCAATGAGCAACATAAGCCACGATTTCATGGGTATGATGGAACAAATACTGAGATAAGTGTTGGATTAACTTATCGGTTTGGTCAGCGTTGAGCAAGCTGTCAGAGCCGCCGTTTTCAGGTTTGAGCTTCCGGTCATTAAGATAATCACTGATATGGCGGTTGATAGTGCTCTCATGCAGGCGAAGAGCCTGAGCACTCATGGGAGAAAGCCATCCTTCAGATGCCAGAAGGATGGCTTTGATGCGATCGCAAACCCGCTTGTCACGACTGGTATCATGGAGGCGCTCAAGTTCAGTCTTTTGATCAACAGTGATAAAAATTTTCATGTGCGAGAGCATGGATCTCCTTGCTACGTAAAATCAAGCACCTTCAATGATCACGGCTATAAACAATAAATTACCTCTTTTTCATGGTTTTTACATGATTGACCGTCACCCCCCCTTACCGATCGCGCCGAAAGGTACTGGCGGTCTGCTCTGT
>NZ_JAGFPF010000440.1:0-1429 GCF_025962695.1 Candidatus Symbiopectobacterium sp. NZEC135
TCAGGCCATCGAGTGGCTTCAGCGTCTCTAACGTTGGCCGCAGCGCGACAACTTCCCAGCCGGTGGCCGGAACGATAGCAAAACCTGCCAGCATCTTTTCACCGACGTAGTTCACCATCTGCTGGCTGCCGTTGGTCGGGCCTTGATGGGGGACCACCAAATTGTTGGTTTCCGTTTGCCCTATACGCACGTTGTCTCTGTGATAGAGCATGCGCCGCTGGCTGTCGGTGACGTAAATATAGGAGCCGTCACGGTAGTAGTGTTGCCCGAGCAGGGTATTCAGGATGCTGGTTTTTTTCAGATAGATAGAACCACCAACAAACCCCAGATAGCGCCCGGACCGATCGAAAATTGGGCTGGATATCAAGACAATCAGATTTTCCGCCGCAGAGATATAGGGTTGGCTGATCAGCGGCACGCGCTCTTTCAGCGCCGCCAGTGCGCCTTCGGTCGTCAGCTTTTGTCCGATAAGCTGGAAGGTATCCGGCGAGGTGGCGCGCACCACGCCTTTGGCATCCGCCACCAGCACCGAATTAAAACTGTGGGTTTGCAAACGTAGCCGATCGGATTCTTGCACCAGATTGACCGTGTCGCTAAAGTCTTCTGCCAGGATCGTGGCGCTGTAGGCCAACTGCTGTTGCGCATTCTCAAAAAAGATCTGCGTTTCGGCGGCCAGCTTGCTGGCGTAAACCCGGTTTGATTCCAGCGTATTGGTAATCAACAGATCGCGCTGCACGCGGTAGGTGGCGTAAAAGCTATTCGCGAGCGTGATCAGGGCACTCATTACCGCCAATAGAAGGATTAAACGGCGTAATCCGACATGGTGAAATACGCTAGAAGACATAAATAGGGACAAAAAGCCTGGCGAAAAGGTTATTCATGATAAGGGTTGTTGCCTATTATGTATACCTTCTCTTTTGCTGGGACGGGGGCATTATTGCTGTTTTACTTTGCCGCCAATGTGTTTCGATAACCCAGGTGTGGATGCCATTTTTTATTTAAAATCTGTCAGATAGGAAATAATTTGAATTGCATCAATCCTGCTATTATCGCGAAGCGAGAAAATGGTGCAAAAGCGTCATTTATCGGTAACAAACGTAACACTTTTTGAACACGGCAGAAGTGAAAATAATTTAGATAATCACGGCGTTGTATTAAAACGTTATTATGTTCTACCTCTCATTATTATAATAATTCATGAATGCTCCCTTCTGTATATTGTGATCTAAATCACAATTTTCAGCTCATCCTTTGTCGCGTTGTTCTGTCTGTCTATTGCATAGCTAAACCGTTTTAATTAATGTTTAGCTTGCGGTTTATTAGGAGACTATCATGACGGCAAGAGTATGGGTGCTGGGCGATGCAGTGGTGGATTTACTCCCTGAAGGTCAGGGACGTTTGTTGCAGTGCCCCGGCGGTGCGCCTGCCA
>NZ_JAGFPF010000437.1:0-1435 GCF_025962695.1 Candidatus Symbiopectobacterium sp. NZEC135
GCACGCGTATCGCGGCTCACACACTATCCTTTTTGGAGAACAAACTATGTCAACGCATGACATGAGTGCCGGTGTGGTCAATGCAAACGCCAGTACAGCCGCCGCAAGCGGGACATCCAATGCCGAGTTGGTTGCCCGTCTTGAACGGATGCCGATCACACGTCAACTGCTGACCATTCGCGTGGTGGTCGGTCTTTCTACCTTTTTTGATGCTTACACCGTACTGGCTATCGCCTTTGCCATGCCACAGCTTGCCGCAGAGTGGGGATTGAGCGCCGCGGATATCGGTCTGATTATTGCTGCCAGCTATGTTGGACAACTGTTTGGTGCCGTTTTCTTCGGTTCTCTGGCTGAGAAAATTGGGCGTTTGGGTGTATTGAAGATCACCATCATCCTGTTTGTGATCATGGATGCGGCGTGTCTGTTTGCCTGGAGTGGGCTGTCGATGATGGTCTTCCGCTTTCTGCAAGGGGTAGGGATTGGCGCGGAAGTGCCGGTGGCGAGCTCCTATATCAATGAATTTGTTGGTGCAAAGAAGCGCGGGCGCTTCTTCCTGCTGTATGAGGTCATATTCCCTATCGGTATGATGTTTGCCGGCATTGCGGGGTATTTTCTGGTCCCTGTCTATGGCTGGAAAGCCATGTTCATTGTTGGTCTTATTCCTTCGATCATCACCGTCCCTCTGCGTTGGTTAATGCCTGAATCGCCGCGTTGGCTAGCCTCAAAAGGGCGTTTGGCCGAGGCGGATAAGATAGTGAGTAAGCTGGAAAATGAGGTGCTACGCCGCGGGGGAACGTTACCTGAACCCGTGATTCGCACCATAGAGAAAAAACCGGTCGCCAGTGAAGGGTGGCGTGAGCTGTTTACGGGTATCTACCGTAAGCGAACCTTCACCATTTGGGCGCTGTGGGTATGTGGCTATATGATCAACAACGGTCTGGTGACCTGGCTACCTACGCTCTACAAAAATGTATTCGGATTACCGATTCAAACGGCACTGGCCTACGGTTGGACGACATCGGCGTTTGGGGTGTTAGCCTCGATCGTTTGTGCGTTGTCAATTGATAAGGTTGGGCGTAAAGCATGGTATGCCACCGCCTTCCTGCTGGCGATTGTGCCGCTGGTTACCTTGACGGTACTGGGCGCAACCAATCCGTTGCAAATTGTGGTATGTGCCACTGCGGCTTACGCCATATTGCAAACCATTACCTTCTCGCTTTACCTCTATTCTTCAGAGCTTTACCCAACTCGGTTGCGTGCCATTGGCACCGGGTTGGGCAGCGCCTGGCTGCGAGCGGGTTCTGCCGTGGGGCCGATCCTGGTTGGGTTTATTGTCGGTAACTTTGGTATTCGCTATGTATTTATCGCTTTCGCGCTGATTGCCCTGATAGGGGCGGTAGTAACAATGCGTTATGCCATTGAAACCAAAGGTCAA
>NZ_JAGFPF010000438.1:0-1434 GCF_025962695.1 Candidatus Symbiopectobacterium sp. NZEC135
TATGAAGATCGGCGTGAAAATGCTGTCCTGCCAAGACATGCTGGAACTGCGCAGCTACCACAATATCCGCATGTTTGCTGATGCACTGTTGGAAAGAAGCATGGACGAACTGTTCGATGCTGTAGTGATCCCTGGCGGCTTGCAAGGCACGCTGAGTCTGGCAGCGAACCCGCTGGTCACCGAATTTATTCGCCGTCATGACGACGCCGGAAAGCTGATCTGCCCGATTTGTTCTGCGGCAGCGCGCGTGCTGGGCGGCAACAAGCTGCTAAAAGGCCGACGCTATGTCTGCTCCGGCGATCTCTGGAAAGATGTCACGGACGGCGTCTATGTCGATCAAAATGTGGTGGAAGATGGCAACCTGATCAGCGGCAAAGGGTTGGGCGTTGCCTTTGATTTCGCGGGCACCATTGCCTGCCGTTTGACCGGTGATGTTGAAGACACCAACTTCCAGATCGAGCATATCTATTACGATCACTGGCGCGTACCGGCATAAAAACTGCTAGCCCGGCATAATGGATGAGGCCGGGCACTTCACCGATTCACATCTTCACCGAAGCGATCGCGATACTCTTTCGGCGTCAAATCATACTCTTTCCTGAATACCGCATAAAAATAGGGTAGCGACGGGTAACCGCACATCACCGAAATCTCGTTGATCGACAATGAGGTCGACACCAACAGGTTGCGCGCACGCTCGAGTTTTTCCGCATGAATAACACCGTGAATGGTCTGCCCCATTTCATCTTTAAAGCGCTTTTCCAGATTGGAGCGCGACATGCCAACAGCATCCAGCACCTGTTCGACTTTGATACCCTTACAGGCATAGCAACGAATATAGTGCATGGCCTGAATCACTGCCGGATCGTGCACCGAACGGTAATCGGTGGAACTGCGTCCTACCACCCGCACGGGAGGAACCAAAATGCGCTGAAGGGGAATCGCCACCGGATTGTGTAACAACTGATGCAGCAATTTGGCGGCGCGGTAGCCCATCTGCCGTGTACCTTGCGCGACAGAAGAGAGCGCCACCCGAGACAGATAACGCGTCAGCTCTTCATTATCGATACCGATAACACACAGTTTTTCCGGCACTGCGATGTTCAAATATTCGCACACCTGCAACAAATGGCGGGCTCGAGCATCTGTAACGGCGATAATGCCGGTTTGTGGCGGTAAGGCTTGCACCCAGTCGGCCAGGCGATTTTGCGCGTATTGCCAGTTATCCGGCGCGGTTTCCATCCCCTGATACACCACGCCCTGATACTGCTCTGATGCGACCAGTTGACGAAAGGCATACTCACGCTCCTGCGCCCACCCTTTGCCACCCGAAGGCGGCAATCCATAAAAGGCAAAGCGATTAAGCCCTTTCTCTTTCAGATGCATAAACGCACATTGCACCAAGGCATGATTATCGGTCGCGATGTAATGCAC
>NZ_JAGFPF010000043.1:0-35157 GCF_025962695.1 Candidatus Symbiopectobacterium sp. NZEC135
ATTCCGGCGAACTCTACGCTGGTGTTTGAAGTGGAACTGCTGGATATCAAGGCAGACGCTGATGCCAAACCGGCCGCTAAAGCAGAAAAACCTGCTGCTCAGAAAAGCGCTAAATAACACGCGCTAATGTTATAGCAGAGTCAGCCGTGGGGTAACCCGCGGCTTTTTTTCAGGAAAGCAGTGGCGGGAAGGTGACCTCTGCCAGCGTTCCGTTGCCCTCTCGCAGGTTGCTGAGCGTTAAAGCGCCATGGTGCAGTTGCGCCACTCGAGTGACAATACTCAACCCCAGCCCGATGCCGCCGTAGCGCGTGTCCATACGAACAAATGCCTTGCTCAATTCGCCGACTTTGCTTTCATCAATGCCTGGTCCTTGGTCACACACCTGCAGGGTGACTTGCGGACCTGCAAGCAGTCGGACTGTTATGGTGCTCGCTCGTGGACTGTAGCGGTGGGCATTTTCGATCAAATTGCGTAGCAATAGCTGTAGCAGTGTGGCATCACCCTGAATGGCGACATTATCTTTACTGAGTTGCCAGTCAATATGTTGATCGCGCTGATTAGCCATCTCTTCAAGCACATCTCGCATGGGAGTAATGACATCTTGCACCAGTGAAATCTGTTGGTAGCGCCCTGCGGAGAATGCTACTGCAGCACGAGCCAGTTGCAGTAACTGTTCAATGGTGTGTGTCATGGTATCAATGCGTGCAATCAGCGGTTGACAATCGATCCCTTGACGCTGCTGGAGTTCTAGGTGCAGCCGTACTCCCGCCAGCGGGGTACGTAATTCGTGTGCGACATCAGCGGTAAATTGGCGTTCTCGTTCCAGCGTGTCATTCAAGCGCACGAAGAGTTGGTTCATGGAATGGGTCACGGCGGCTATCTCTTCCACCTGCTGATAGTCGGCAATTGGTTCCAGATTTTCCGCGCTGCGATTGCCTAATTCGGTGGCGAGGCGCGACAGTGGCCGCGTAATCCAGTTCACGGCCTGAATAGACAGAAGCAGGGAAGCCAGCACCATAACCAGACTGGGTATACTGAGCGAGGCGATCGATTCGCGTATTTCCGTTGCGATATGTTCGCTGCGCGCGTGTTCACTCAGCGTCTTATCCACCAAAAACTCGATCTGTTCCTTACTTTCATGCCATAGCCAGGCGACACTGATAAGCTGACACGTCAGCAAAATACATCCCAGTGCGATGATAAGCCGCCAGCGCATGCTGGCCGCAGGGGGAGACATCGAACTGAAAATGCGTTTCATGCTTCATCCTCGGTAGTGAACAGGTAGCCGAAGCCACGCAAGGTACGGATGCGCGCTTTGCCTATTTTCTGTCGTAAATGATGAACGTGAACTTCCAGTGAGTTTGAGGCAGGATCGTCATTCCAACTGTAGATATCCTGATGCAGCAGCTCACGGTGAACGGGCTGACCGGCTTTTAATACCAGCCTTGCGAGAATCGCAAACTCTTTGGGCGTCAGAATAACCGATTCTTGCTTCAGGCTCACCTGTTGCGTCGTGAGGTCAAGACAGAGATCGCCCACCACAACCAGGTTGTCGCTTGCCCCCTGGTGGCGGCGTATCAGGGCTCTGACGCGAGCCAGCAGTTCCGTCAGCGCAAAGGGCTTGACCAGATAATCATCGGCACCGGAATCCAGTCCGCTGACGCGATCGTCGACAGTATCGCGAGCGGTCAGGATTAACACGGGCATATGATGGTGCTGTTTGCGCCAGCGTGCTAGCAACTGCAAACCATCGCCATCCGGTAGCCCGAGATCCAGAACCACCAAACTGTAGGGCGCGCTGTTTAACAGCGCATCCGCCTGTTTGGCTCCGCCCGCGCAGTCGCAGGCGTACCCTTCCAGGCTGAGCGCCAGCAGCAGTCCTTCTTGCAGTAAGGCATCATCTTCTACAATCAACAATCTCATGAAGTGCGATCCCGACATCCCTTGAGGATATCCCATTCAGGCTGATATTCGTTGGTAGTCACATTAAGCATTCCCAGTATGGTGTGAAACAGATTGTCTTGCGAATAACTTTGCGTTTGTGCGCGTTGTCGCAAACATGTCTCTTGCACGGAAAATTGCTGCTGGTAGTCGTGTGATAACCACATCAGCATCGGAATATGCGTTTGTTGTGACGGGGCTACGGCATAGGGCATGCTGTGCAAATAAACACCGTCTTCTCCCAATGATTCTCCATGATCGGAGAGGTAAACCAATGCGGTATTGAACTTATCCTGATGGTTTTTCAGCAGATCGATAGCGTGGTTTAACGTGTTATCCAGATAAAGTAGCGTGTTGTCATAGGTGTTAGTTAACGCCTCTCGGGAACAGTTCTGAATCTGGTTGGTGTCGCAGGTCGGTGTAAAGTGTTTGAACGCCTCAGGATAACGTTTGTAATAGGCTGGCCCGTGACTGCCAATCGTGTGTAGCACAATAATGGCATCGCTATTCAGTTGATTGATATGTTCTTCTACACCAGTGAACAGCGCCTCATCGTAGCATTCTTCGCCACTGCATAAGCCCGGCGCTGCAATGCTGGGAATGTCTATGTTGGGAACCCGATCGCAGGCGCCCTTGCATCCGCCGTCATTTTCCTCCCACAGGACATTGATGCCCGCGCGTTGAACAATATCCAACAGCCCTTCCTGATGGCTGGCCAGTGCGGCATCGTATTGTGTGCGTGGCATATTAGAGAACATGCAGGGCACAGAGACTCCGGTTGAAGTACCGCACGATTGGGTATTAGGAAAATAGATTACGTTGGCTTTTTTCAACTGCGGGTTGGTCTCTTTGCCGTATCCTCCCAGAGAGAAGTTTTCCGCGCGAGAGGTTTCGCCTACCACTAAAATAATCAGGTTTTTCTTACCATTGGCAGGGCGGGCACCTTGGTGAGCATCCAGGCCGATTTGTACTAACGGTTGGTTAGCCTGCGCCCGATGCTTAAAGTAAGAAAGATTGGCGGCTATCACATTGCTGGGAGTAATAGATTTCACCAACTCCTTGTTATTTCGCATTAATGATGCGTAATCTTTGTAAAATAGCGCAGCGACGAGCAATATTGTCAACACTGACAGTGCGATAATCAAAAAGCGCTGACCCATACTGACCATGGTAAATGCCGTCGGCTTTATTTTTACCCATAAGGCGAAGCCAGCAGGCAAGACGCCGAACAGCAATACAGAGAGTGCCAACTGCGGCGTAAACAGATCGACAGATTCCGACACGTTGGTTTCCATCACATTCTGTATCATGGTGCGGTCAATAATAATGCTGTAGTTCAGCATGAAATATTGCACTGAAGCGCCCGCGACCAGCAGCGCAGCAATCGCCCATTGACGCAGATAGGGAATGGCGAACAGAGTAAAGACGATATTCAGTACGGCGAAAATCACCAACGGCATGCTCAGGAAAAAAGGCAGCGTGTCACGCTGGCTGAAATCCAGCAGGTGCAGCGTTTGACGATAGTAAGCAACGTTTTGCACCAGCGTCATAAAGGCGGAGAAAAACAGCACGTAGCCGATGCTTGTCCATTCCGGGCGGGAAAAGGTAAAACGAATTTTCATGGCTATCTCAATGAATAAAGACAAAATGAGTGATTGCGCGTGACGGTAAGATATTAAAATTAAGCCAACCTTAAGACGGCGTTCAGATGTCGTGTAAAAGGAGGTAGAACCGTGAAATGCGGGGACGGGAGAAGGGACATTTGGTAGACTTAATGTCCTGTCGATGGTGAGTGCCTAAACATTTAAGGCCATTAAATAGATGATGTCGAGGATGGTGTCAGCCATGTCAAATTCGCTTGTGTCTGGCGAATCAAATGAAATTGATTTGTTGGAGGAACGGCCGTTTAACCCGACGGACCATGAGATCCTGAAATCTTACGAGGCGGTGGTAGACGGTCTGGCGATGCTGATCGGTGAACACTGTGAAATCGTGTTGCATGCGTTAGAGGATCTTAAATGCTCTGCGGTACGCATTGCCAACGGTGAACACACCGGGCGTAAAATCGGTTCACCGATTACCGATCTGGCGTTGCGTATGTTGCACGATATGGCGGGAGAAGACAGTAGCGTATCCAAAGCGTACTTCACTCGAGCCAAAAGTGGCGTACTGATGAAATCGGTCACTATCGCCATTCGTAACCGCGAGCAGCGTGTGATCGGCCTACTGTGCATCAACATGAATCTTGATGTGCCTTTTTCCCAGATTGTGCAGACATTTATTCCGCCGGAAACCCATGAAGTGGCCTCCTCGGTGAACTTTGCTTCCTCCGTGGACGATCTCGTTGCGCAGACGCTCGAGTTCTCGATTGAAGAAGTGAACGCGGATCGCAATGTTTCTAACAATGCCAAGAACCGGCAAATTGTGCTGAACCTCTATGAAAAGGGTATTTTCGATATCAAGGACGCGATCAATCAGGTGGCGGATCGCCTGAATATTTCCAAGCACACCGTTTATCTCTACATTCGCCAGTTTAAAAACGGTGATTTCAGCGGGCACGACCGCTAATGTTGCGTTATTGCCTCTTGGTGACAGGCCCGGCATACGGTACACAGCAGGCGAGTAGCGCACTGCTGTTTGCCCGGGCGTTGATCGCGCAAGGGCACAGCCTGGAAAGCGTGTTTTTTTATCGGGAAGGGGTGTTGAACGCCAGTCAACTGACGTCCCCCGCTAATGATGAGTTTGATGTGACGCGTGCGTGGCAGCAGTTAGGGGCAACGCATCAGGTGGCGCTGAATGTTTGCGTGGCTGCCGCGCTGCGTCGAGGCGTTACGGACAGCGAACAGGCGAGGCTGCTTGAACTGCCCGCCGCCAATCTGCAACCGGGGTTTTCACTGAGCGGGTTAGGTGAACTGGCCCGGTCTGTGTTGACGTGCGATCGCGTCGTACAGTTTTAAGGAGCGATAATGAAGCGCATCGCTTTTTTGTTTACCCATGCTCCGCACGGCGACGCGTCAGGGCGAGAAGGGCTGGATGCTTTATTGGCCACCTCCGCGCTGAGCGATGACATCGGCGTGTTTTTTATCGGTGACGGTGTGCTGCAACTGCTGCCCGGCCAGCAGCCTGATACCATTCTGATGCGTAACTACATTGCCACGTTTGGCGTGTTACCGCTGTACGATATTGAGCGCTGCTATCTGTGCGGCGCGTCTGCCGATCAGCGCGGCCTGAGCGCGGATACCAACTGGGTGATTGACGTTGAACGGCTCACGTCGGATGCCTTGCGTGCAACGCTTGCTGACTATGACACTGTCCTTACGTTCTAATTTGAGAGTGCTTTATTGGAGAGTGCTACGCCTATGCAGCCTGTAACCCAACCTCTGAAAACGCGCTTACACACGCTTTCCCGATCGCCCTATCACACCGATATCGACGCGATGTTGCGTTGTGTGCTGCCGCAGGATGCGCTGCTGCTGCTGCAAGACGGCGTCATTGCCGCGTTGGCGCAGGGGAACGTGGTGGCGCGCCTGCTGGCATTGGGCATTCCTGTCTACGCGTTGCAGGAAGATGTGGACGCCCGTGGGTTGGCAGAACAAATATCACCCCGTATTCTGCTGGTCAACTATACTGAATTTGTCCGGCTGACCGCCCAACACGCTGTGCAACTGGCGTGGTGATGCTGAAATTTTGACTATTTCTTGACTCCTTTCACCGTCAGCCCTAAAATTCTGCGTCCCCATATTTTACTCTGTAATATATGGGGCGATTTATCACGTGTTTACGAAGCGAAATAAAAACCAGGAGTTTTTAATGGCAACAATTAACCAGCTGGTTCGCAAACCGCGCTCTCTGAAGGTTGCAAAAAGCAACGTTCCTGCGCTGGAAGCGTGCCCGCAAAAACGTGGTGTATGTACTCGTGTATATACCACCACTCCGAAAAAACCAAACTCCGCACTGCGTAAAGTATGCCGTGTGCGTTTGACTAACGGTTTTGAAGTGACTTCCTACATTGGTGGTGAAGGTCACAACCTGCAGGAGCACTCCGTGATCCTGATCCGTGGCGGTCGTGTTAAAGACCTCCCGGGTGTGCGTTACCACACCGTACGTGGTGCACTGGACTGCTCTGGTGTTAAAGATCGTAAGCAGAGCCGTTCCAAGTACGGCGTTAAGCGTCCCAAGGCTTAATGGTTCTCCGTTAAGTAAGGCCAAACGTTTTAACTTAAATGTCAAACTAAACTCGTAGAGTTTTGGACAATCCTGAATTAACAACGGAGTATTTCCATGCCACGTCGTCGCGTCATTGGTCAACGTAAAATTCTGCCGGATCCTAAGTTCGGATCTGAATTACTGGCCAAATTTGTAAATATTCTGATGGTAGACGGTAAAAAATCTACTGCAGAAGCAATCGTCTATACCGCGCTGGAAACCCTGGCACAGCGTTCTGGTAAAAACGAACTGGAAGCTTTCGAAGTCGCTCTGGACAACGTTCGTCCGACTGTCGAAGTTAAGTCCCGCCGTGTAGGTGGTTCAACTTACCAGGTTCCGGTTGAAGTCCGTCCGGTCCGTCGTAATGCCTTGGCAATGCGTTGGATCGTTGAAGCTGCTCGTAAACGCGGTGATAAATCGATGGCTTTGCGCCTGGCGAACGAACTTTCTGATGCAGCAGACAACAAAGGTACTGCTGTTAAGAAACGTGAAGACGTTCACCGCATGGCCGAAGCCAACAAGGCGTTCGCTCACTACCGCTGGTAATTCCTGCGGGCTAACCAGGCGGGCGTGCTTTGCGGCCCGCTCGTTTGCGTTAACTGATGAATTGAACGTCCGAAGATATAGAGGAAACAAATGGCTCGTACAACACCCATTGCACGCTACCGTAATATCGGTATCAGTGCACACATCGACGCCGGTAAAACCACCACGACAGAACGTATTCTGTTCTACACAGGTGTAAACCACAAAATCGGTGAAGTTCACGACGGCGCCGCCACGATGGACTGGATGGAGCAGGAACAAGAGCGTGGTATCACCATTACCTCCGCTGCGACTACTGCGTTCTGGTCTGGTATGGCGAAGCAGTTTGAGCCGCACCGCGTAAACATCATCGACACCCCGGGACACGTTGACTTCACTATCGAAGTAGAACGTTCCATGCGTGTTCTTGATGGTGCTGTCATGGTTTACTGTGCTGTTGGTGGTGTTCAGCCGCAGTCTGAAACCGTATGGCGTCAGGCTAACAAATACAAGGTTCCGCGCATCGCGTTCGTTAACAAAATGGACCGTATGGGCGCGAACTTCCTGAAGGTCGTTGGTCAGATCAAATCCCGTTTGGGCGCGAACCCGGTTCCGCTGCAATTGGCGATTGGTGCTGAAGAAGGTTTCACCGGTGTTGTTGACCTGGTGAAAATGAAAGCGATCAACTGGAACGAAGCCGACCAAGGCGTCACCTTCGAATACGAAGATATCCCGGCTGACATGCAGGAACTGGCTGACGAATGGCACCAGAACCTGATCGAATCCGCTGCGGAAGCTTCCGAAGAGCTGATGGAGAAATACCTGGGCGGTGAAGAACTGACTGAAGAAGAGATCAAGAAAGCTCTGCGTCAGCGCGTTCTGAACAACGAAATCATTCTGGTTACCTGTGGTTCAGCCTTTAAAAACAAAGGCGTACAGGCAATGCTGGATGCGGTAGTTGATTACCTGCCATCTCCGGTTGATGTACCGGCGATCAACGGTATGCTGGATGACGGTAAAGACACACCGGCTGAACGTCACGCAAGTGATGACGAGCCGTTTGCTGCACTGGCATTCAAAATTGCTACCGACCCGTTTGTGGGTAACCTGACGTTCTTCCGCGTATACTCCGGTGTGGTTAACTCCGGTGATACCGTGCTGAACTCCGTGAAAGCAGCGCGTGAGCGTTTTGGCCGTATCGTTCAGATGCACGCCAACAAACGTGAAGAGATCAAAGAAGTTCGCGCAGGCGACATCGCGGCAGCTATCGGTCTGAAAGACGTAACGACAGGTGATACCCTGTGCGATCCGGATTCTCCGATTATCCTGGAACGTATGGAATTCCCTGAGCCGGTTATCTCTATCGCCGTTGAACCGAAAACCAAAGCTGACCAGGAAAAAATGGGTCTGGCTCTGGGCCGTCTGGCGAAAGAAGACCCGTCCTTCCGCGTATGGACTGACGAAGAAACGAATCAGACCATCATCGCTGGTATGGGTGAGCTGCACCTCGACATCATCGTTGACCGTATGAAGCGTGAATTCAACGTTGAAGCGAACGTCGGTAAACCTCAGGTTGCTTACCGTGAAGCGATTCGCGCGAAAGTTACCGATATCGAAGGTAAACACGCCAAGCAGTCTGGTGGTCGTGGTCAGTACGGTCACGTGGTTATCGACATGTATCCGTTGGAGCCGGGCTCAAATCCGAAAGGTTACGAGTTCATCAACGACATCAAGGGTGGTGTAATTCCTGGCGAATACATCCCTGCCGTTGATAAAGGCATCCAGGAACAGCTGAAAGCGGGCCCGCTGGCGGGTTACCCGGTGGTCGATCTCGGCGTGCGTCTGCATTTCGGTTCTTACCATGACGTTGACTCCTCCGAGCTGGCGTTTAAACTGGCTGCGTCTATCGCCTTTAAAGATGGCTTCAAAAAAGCAAAACCTGTTCTGCTTGAGCCGATCATGAAGGTTGAAGTAGAAACGCCGGAAGAGAACACGGGTGACGTCATCGGTGACCTTAGCCGTCGTCGTGGTATGCTGCGTGGTCAGGAATCTAACGTCACTGGCGTTGTGATTCATGCTGAAGTTCCGCTGTCTGAAATGTTCGGATACGCAACTCAACTGCGTTCTCTGACTAAAGGCCGTGCTTCTTACTCCATGGAGTTCCTGAAGTACGATGATGCGCCGAACAACGTTGCTCAGGCCGTTATTGAAGCCCGTAGTAAGTAATACTCGGGTTTAACACATTGATCCCATGTCCTCTCCACAGGGGAGGATATTTGAGTAAGGAATATAGCCGTGTCTAAAGAAAAATTTGAACGTACCAAACCCCACGTTAACGTCGGTACTATCGGCCACGTTGACCATGGTAAAACCACGCTGACCGCAGCGATCACCACCGTACTGGCTAAAACCTACGGCGGTAGCGCGCGTGCATTCGATCAGATCGATAACGCGCCGGAAGAAAAAGCACGTGGTATCACCATCAACACCTCTCACGTTGAATACGACACCCCGACCCGTCACTACGCACACGTTGACTGCCCGGGACACGCCGACTACGTGAAAAACATGATCACCGGTGCTGCCCAGATGGACGGCGCGATCCTGGTTGTTGCTGCGACTGACGGCCCGATGCCGCAGACTCGTGAGCACATCCTGCTGGGTCGTCAGGTTGGCGTTCCGTACATCATCGTGTTCCTGAACAAATGTGACATGGTTGATGACGAAGAGCTGCTGGAACTGGTTGAAATGGAAGTGCGTGAGCTGCTGTCTCAGTACGACTTCCCGGGTGATGATACCCCGATCGTTCGTGGTTCAGCGCTGAAAGCACTGGAAGGCGAAGCAGAGTGGGAAGCTAAAATCATCGAACTGGCTGGCTACCTGGATTCCTACATCCCAGAACCAGAGCGTGCGATTGACCGTCCGTTCCTGCTGCCTATCGAAGACGTATTCTCCATCTCCGGCCGTGGTACTGTTGTTACCGGTCGTGTAGAGCGCGGTATCGTTAAAGTCGGTGAAGAAGTTGAAATCGTTGGTATCAAAGACACCGCGAAATCAACTTGTACTGGCGTTGAAATGTTCCGCAAACTGCTGGACGAAGGCCGTGCGGGTGAGAACGTTGGTGTTCTGCTGCGTGGTATCAAACGTGAAGAAATCGAACGTGGTCAGGTACTGGCTAAGCCGGGTTCCATCAAGCCGCACACCCAGTTCGAATCTGAAGTGTATATCCTGAGCAAAGATGAAGGTGGCCGTCATACGCCGTTCTTCAAAGGCTACCGTCCTCAGTTCTACTTCCGTACTACTGACGTAACGGGCACCATCGAACTGCCGGAAGGCGTTGAAATGGTAATGCCGGGCGACAACATCAAAATGGTTGTTACCCTGATCCACCCGATCGCGATGGACGACGGCTTGCGTTTCGCTATCCGTGAAGGCGGCCGTACTGTTGGCGCGGGCGTTGTTGCTAAAGTTATCGCTTAATTGTCGAGAGCTTAAGTAACACAGCGTTGCTGTGAAAAAAGGACACTTCGGTGTCCTTTTTTTATGCGCGTTGACAAAACTGTAATTGAAATAGAAACCATTCTTATTTACACTTTCATTGACTGTTTTATCGTCACTTTTGCGACTGCCGTGCGGAAGGTAGCAACGAAAGAGGGTGTGGGTCCGCGACTGAGAGAATGAGTTATCCCGTATGTATGTTTGCCTGTGTAATGCCATTTCCGATAAAGTTATTCGGCACGCTGTTCGCCAGCATCAACCCCGCTCGCTCAATCAACTGCGCCAGTTAATGCCTATTGGCAGCGACTGCGGCAAGTGTATTCGCCAGGCTCGCCTGATTATGGAAGAAGAGCAGGCGATGTTGTCACCCATCTCTGACGTTGCGTAATTGACGCTGTTATTGAAACCGCACAAAATGTAGGCGATTTCGTTGACTCTCTCCCCTCCAGTTCTACACTTTTAAGACCTGGAGCGAAGGAGCAATGTCATGAAAGGCGATAAAAAAGTCATAGCACATCTAAATAAGTTACTGGGTAATGAGCTGGTTGCGATTAACCAGTACTTTTTGCATGCCCGTATGTTTAAAAACTGGGGACTGACCCGTCTTGACCAGCACGAATACCATGAATCCATCGATGAAATGAAACATGCCGACCGTTATATCGAGCGTATCCTGTTTCTTGAAGGGGTCCCCAACCTGCAAGATCTCGGAAAGCTCAATATTGGCGAGGATGTCGAAGAGATACTGCGTTCTGACCTGAAGCTGGAGTTGGATGGCGCCAAGGATTTGCGCGAGGGAATCGCGTTTATGGATTCGGTGCGTGATTATGTCAGCCGTGATTTGCTGATTGAAATCCTGGCCGATGAAGAAGGGCACATCGACTGGATTGAGACGGAACTTGACCTGATAGCGCGCCTTGGGCTGCCTAATTATTTGCAAGCGCAGCTAAAAGGGGCGTGATTGTGTAAAACGCGGTTGCTTCCTGAACAGATTTACGTATAATGCGCGGGCCCGTCTGAATTAAGTCGGGCCTGTTACGTTAAATGTAGTGCATGTATGTGTAGTACGTTTACGAGCAGAGACGCCATGCAATAGGCATGGGTCAACAATACTCCCGATTTGGGAGTTATGGCCGAACGATTACACTCCCCCATCAATCGAAATGGGTGTGAGGAGTAATCATTTACGTTTATAAATAATTGGAGCTCTGGTCTCATGCAGAACCAAAGAATCCGTATCCGCCTGAAAGCGTTTGATCATCGTCTGATCGATCAAGCAACCGCGGAAATCGTTGAGACGGCCAAGCGCACTGGTGCGCAAGTACGTGGTCCGATCCCGCTGCCGACCCGCAAAGAGCGCTTTACCGTTCTGATCTCCCCGCACGTCAACAAAGACGCGCGCGATCAGTACGAAATTCGCACTCACAAGCGTCTGGTTGACATCGTTGAGCCAACCGAGAAAACCGTTGATGCTCTGATGCGTCTGGACCTGGCTGCCGGTGTAGACGTGCAGATCAGCCTGGGTTAATCAGGTCATCAAGCGATTGAGAGGTTGATACAATGATTGGTTTAGTCGGTAAAAAAGTGGGCATGACCCGCATCTTCACTGAAGACGGCGTTTCTATCCCTGTAACCGTTATCGAAATTGAAGCAAACCGCGTGACTCAGGTTAAAGACCTGGCTAATGATGGCTACCAGGCTGTACAGGTAACTACCGGTGCTAAAAAAGCAAACCGTGTTACCAAGCCGGAAGCTGGTCATTTTGCTAAAGCGGGTGTTGAAGCTGGCCGCGTCCTGCGCGAATTCCGTCTGTCTGAAGGCGAAGAGTTCACCGTAGGCCAAAGCATCAGCGTTGAAATTTTCGCTGACGTGAAAAAAGTTGACGTTACTGGTACCTCCAAAGGTAAAGGTTTCGCGGGTACTGTTAAACGCTGGAACTTCCGTACTCAGGATGCTACTCACGGTAACTCCTTGTCTCACCGCGTTCCGGGTTCTATCGGTCAGAACCAGACTCCGGGCAAAGTGTTCAAAGGCAAGAAAATGGCTGGTCAGATGGGCAACGAGCGTGTAACCGTTCAGAGTCTGGACGTAGTACGCGTTGACGCTGAGCGCAACCTGCTGCTGGTAAAAGGTGCTGTCCCGGGTGCAACCGGTAGCGACCTGATCGTTAAACCGGCTGTGAAGGCGTAAGGGGATAGCAATGGAATTAGTATTGAAAGACGCGCAAAGCGCGCTGACTGTTTCCGAAACTACCTTCGGCCGTGATTTCAACGAAGCGCTGGTACACCAGGTTGTTGTTGCTTATGCAGCTGGTGCCCGTCAAGGGACTCGTGCTCAGAAGACCCGTGCTGAAGTAACTGGTTCCGGTAAAAAACCGTGGCGTCAGAAAGGTACTGGCCGTGCGCGTTCAGGTTCTATCAAGAGCCCGATCTGGCGTTCCGGTGGTGTGACCTTTGCTGCCAAGCCTCAGGACCACAGTCAAAAAGTAAACAAAAAGATGTACCGCGGCGCGCTGAAAAGCATTCTGTCCGAGCTGGTACGTCAGGATCGTTTGATCGTTGTCGAGCAGTTCTCTGTTGAAGCACCGAAAACCAAGTTGCTGGCGCAGAAACTGAAAGACCTGGCGCTGGACGACGTGCTGATCATCACCGGTGAACTGGATGAGAATCTGTTCCTGGCTGCACGCAACCTGTACAAGGTTGACGTACGCGATGTAGCAGGTATCGATCCGGTTAGCCTGATCGCCTTCGACAAAGTCGTAATGACGGCTGACGCTGTTAAGCAAGTTGAGGAGATGCTGGCATGATCCGTGAAGAACGTCTGCTTAAGGTGCTGACTGCACCTCACGTTTCTGAAAAAGCGTCTACTGCGATGGAAAAACACAACACCATCGTGCTCAAAGTTGCTAAAGACGCGACCAAAGCAGAAATCAAAGCTGCTGTGCAGAAACTGTTTGAAGTCGAAGTCAATGAAGTTCGTACCCTGCTGGTTAAAGGGAAAACGAAGCGTCATGGACAGCGTATCGGTCGTCGTAGCGACTGGAAAAAAGCTTACGTCACCCTGAAAGAAGGCCAGAATCTGGACTTCATCGGCGGCGCAGAGTAAGTCGGAGGAGTAAAGAACAATGGCAATTGTTAAATGTAAACCGACATCTCCGGGTCGTCGCCACGTTGTTAAAGTGGTTAACCAGGAGCTGCACAAGGGCAAACCTTATGCCCCGTTGCTGGAAAAAAACAGCAAATCCGGTGGCCGTAACAACAATGGCCGCATCACTACCCGTCATATCGGTGGTGGCCACAAACAGCAATACCGTATTGTTGACTTCAAACGCAACAAAGATGGTATCCCTGCTGTTGTAGAACGTTTGGAATATGATCCGAACCGTTCCGCCAACATCGCTCTGGTTCTGTACAAAGACGGTGAACGCCGTTATATCCTGGCGCCGAAAGGCTTGAAAGCCGGTGATCAGATCCAGTCTGGCGTTGATGCTGCTATCAAAGCTGGCAACACGTTGCCGATGCGCAATATTCCGGTTGGTTCCACCGTTCACAACGTGGAAATGAAACCGGGTAAAGGCGGTCAGTTGGCGCGTTCTGCTGGTACTTACGTGCAGATCGTTGCACGTGACGGCGCGTATGTGACCCTGCGTCTGCGTTCTGGCGAAATGCGTAAAGTCGAATCTGACTGCCGCGCGACGCTGGGCGAAGTAGGTAACTCGGAGCATATGCTGCGCGTTCTGGGTAAAGCTGGTGCTGCACGCTGGCGCGGGATTCGTCCTACCGTTCGCGGTACGGCAATGAACCCAGTCGACCACCCGCACGGTGGTGGTGAAGGTCGTAACTTTGGTAAGCACCCGGTATCCCCGTGGGGCATTCAGACCAAAGGTAAGAAGACCCGCAGCAACAAGCGTACTGATAAATTCATCGTACGTCGCCGTACTAAATAATATTAGAGGATAAACCATGCCACGTTCTCTCAAGAAAGGTCCCTTTATTGACCTGCACTTGCTGAAGAAGGTAGAGAAAGCGGTGGAAAGCGGTGACAAGAAGCCTCTGCGCACTTGGTCCCGTCGTTCAACGATCTTTCCAACTATGATCGGTTTGACCATCGCTGTCCATAATGGTCGTCAGCACGTTCCAGTATTTGTTTCCGATGAAATGGTCGGTCACAAATTGGGTGAATTTGCGCCGACTCGTACTTATCGCGGTCACGCGGCTGATAAAAAAGCCAAGAAAAAATAAGGTAGGAGGAAGAGATGGAAACTATCGCTAAACATCTTCATGCTCGTTCTTCTGCTCAAAAGGTTCGCCTGGTGGCTGACCTGATTCGCGGTAAGAAAGTGTCGCAAGCTCTGGAAATTCTGACCTACACCAACAAGAAAGCTGCTGGTCTGGTTAAAAAAGTACTGGAGTCTGCCATTGCCAACGCAGAGCACAACGATGGCGCTGACATTGATGATCTGAAAGTTGCGAAAATCTTCGTAGACGAAGGCCCGAGCATGAAGCGCATTATGCCGCGTGCTAAAGGTCGTGCGGATCGCATCCTGAAGCGTACCAGCCACATTTCTGTGGTTGTGTCCGATCGCTGAGACTCTGGAGACTAGCAATGGGTCAGAAAGTACATCCTAATGGTATTCGCCTGGGTATTGTCAAACCTTGGAACTCTACCTGGTATGCGAATACCAAAGAATTCGCTGACAACCTGGACAGCGATTTTAAAGTTCGTAAATACCTGACGAAAGAACTGGAGAAAGCCTCCGTCTCTCGTATCGTTATCGAACGTCCGGCCAAGAGCATCCGTGTGACCATTCACACTGCTCGTCCGGGCATCGTTATCGGTAAAAAAGGTGAAGATGTTGAAAAACTGCGCAAAGTTGTAGCGGATATCGCTGGCGTACCTGCACAGATCAACATCGCAGAAGTTCGCAAGCCGGAACTGGACGCGAAACTGGTTGCTGACAGCATCACTTCTCAGCTGGAACGTCGTGTGATGTTCCGTCGTGCGATGAAGCGTGCCGTTCAGAACGCCATGCGTCTGGGTGCCAAGGGCATTAAAGTTGAAGTCAGTGGCCGCCTGGGCGGTGCTGAAATCGCACGTACCGAATGGTACCGCGAAGGTCGCGTTCCGTTGCACACACTGCGTGCGGATATCGACTACAACACGTCCGAAGCACACACCACTTACGGTGTGATCGGTGTGAAAGTGTGGATCTTCAAAGGTGAGATCCTGGGTGGTATGGCTGCCGTTGAACAACCGGAAAAACCGGCTGCTCAACCTAAAAAGCAGCAGCGTAAAGGCCGCAAGTAAGGAGAGTCGCTGATGTTACAACCAAAGCGTACAAAATTCCGTAAGATGCACAAAGGCCGTAACCGCGGTCTGGCTGCCGGTACGGATGTCAGCTTCGGTACTTTCGGTCTGAAAGCTGTTGGTCGTGGTCGCCTGACCGCTCGCCAAATCGAAGCTGCACGTCGTGCCATGACCCGTGCTGTTAAGCGTCAAGGTAAAATTTGGATCCGAGTATTCCCGGACAAACCAATTACCGAGAAACCGCTTGAAGTACGTATGGGTAAAGGTAAAGGTAACGTGGAATATTGGGTTGCCTTGATTCAGCCAGGTAAAGTCCTGTACGAAATGGACGGTGTGCCGGAAGAGTTAGCCCGTGAGGCATTCCAACTGGCAGCAGCGAAACTGCCGATCAAAACCACCTTTGTAACTAAGACGGTGATGTAATGAAAGCAAATGAGCTGCGTGAAAAGAGCGTTGAAGAGCTGAACACCGAGCTGCTCGAACTGCTGCGCGAGCAATTTAACTTGCGTATGCAAGCGGCCAGTGGTCAGTTGCAACAGACTCACCTGGTAAAACAAGTGCGTCGCAATATTGCACGTGTTAAGACTTTACTGACTCAGAAGGCGGGTGCGTAATGAGCGATAATATCCGTACTCTGCAAGGTCGTGTTGTGAGCGACAAAATGGAGAAATCCATGGTTGTTGCAATCGAACGTTTTGTGAAACACCCTCTGTATGGGAAATTCATCAAACGTACGACCAAACTGCACGTACATGATGAGAACAACGAATGCGGTATCGGTGACGTGGTTGAAATCCGCGAATGCCGTCCGCTGTCCAAAACTAAGTCTTGGACGTTGGTTCGCGTTGTAGAGAAAGCGATTCTGTAATACAGTATTGCTCTTCTTGAAAACGATAAACGGCTCTGCAAAGGGCCGTTTATTTTTTCTACCCTTGGTCGAAAAGCGGTGTTATAATGCTGCGCCCTCGATTCTGGGGTATTAATGACCCGTAAGGGTTCGAAAAAACGACCCGTAAGGGTTTGAAAAGTAGTAGTTGACATTAGCGGAGCACTAAAATGATCCAAGAACAGACTATGCTGAACGTGGCCGATAACTCCGGTGCACGTCGCGTAATGTGTATCAAGGTTCTAGGTGGCTCGCACCGTCGCTACGCAGGCGTCGGCGATATCATCAAAATTACCATCAAGGAAGCAATTCCTCGCGGTAAGGTGAAAAAAGGCGATGTTCTGAAGGCGGTAGTGGTGCGCACCAAGAAGGGTGTTCGTCGCCCGGACGGTTCTGTCATTCGCTTCGATGGCAATGCATGCGTTATTCTGAACAATAACAGCGAGCAGCCTATCGGTACGCGTATTTTTGGGCCGGTAACTCGTGAACTGCGTTCTGAAAAGTTCATGAAAATTATCTCTCTGGCACCAGAAGTACTCTAAGGAGCGAACCATGGCAGCGAAAATCCGTCGTGATGACGAAGTTATCGTGCTGACCGGCAAAGATAAAGGTAAGCGCGGTAAAGTTAAGAATGTTCTGTCTTCCAGCAAGATCGTTGTTGAAGGTATCAACCTGGTTAAGAAACATCAGAAGCCGGTTCCGGCCCTGAACCAACCAGGTGGCATCGTTGAAAAAGAAGCTGCAATCCAGCTTTCCAACGTTGCACTGTTCAATGCGGCAACTGGTAAGGCTGACCGTGTAGGCTTTAGATTCGAAGACGGCAAAAAAGTCCGTTTCTTTAAATCTACTAGCGAAACTATCAAGTAATTTGGAGTAGTACGATGGCGAAACTGCATGATTACTACAAAGACGAAGTGGTTAGCAAACTGATGACTCAGTTTAGCTACAATTCTGTCATGCAAGTCCCTCGGGTCGAGAAGATCACCCTGAATATGGGTGTTGGTGAAGCGATCGCTGACAAGAAGCTGCTGGATAACGCCGCAGCCGATCTGGCAGCTATCTCCGGTCAAAAACCGTTGATCACCAAAGCACGCAAATCTGTTGCAGGCTTCAAAATCCGCCAGGGCTATCCGATCGGCTGTAAAGTAACTCTGCGTGGCGAACGCATGTGGGAGTTCCTTGAGCGCCTGATTTCCATTGCTGTACCGCGTATTCGTGACTTCCGCGGTCTGTCTGCCAAGTCCTTCGATGGTCGTGGCAACTACAGCATGGGCGTGCGTGAGCAGATCATCTTCCCGGAAATCGACTATGACAAAGTCGATCGCGTTCGTGGTTTGGACATTACCATTACCACCACTGCGAAATCCGATGATGAAGGCCGCGCGCTGCTGGCCGCCTTTAACTTCCCGTTCCGCAAGTAAGGTAGGGTTACTAATGGCTAAGCAATCCATGAAAGCACGCGAAGTCAAACGCGTGAAATTGGCTGAGAAATTCTTTGCTAAACGCACTGAATTGAAAGCTATTATCTCCAATGTGAACTCATCTGACGAAGATCGTTGGGATGCTGTTCTCAAGCTGCAGACTCTGCCGCGTGATTCCAGCCCGTCCCGTCAGCGTAACCGCTGCCGCCAGACAGGTCGTCCGCACGCTTTCCTGCGGAAGTTCGGGTTGAGCCGTATCAAGGTCCGTGAAGCCGCCATGCGCGGTGAAATTCCGGGTCTGAAAAAGGCTAGCTGGTAATTGTCACCAATTGAATCACGGGAGTAAAGACAGATGAGCATGCAAGATCCGATCGCGGACATGCTGACCCGTATACGCAACGGTCAGGCCGCGAACAAAGTTGCGATCACCATGCCTTCCTCCAAGCTGAAAGTGGCAATTGCCAAAGTGCTTAAGGAAGAAGGTTATATTCAAGATTACAAAATCGAAGGCGATACCAAGCCTGAACTGGAAATTTCTCTGAAATACTTCCAGGGCAAGGCAGTGGTAGAAAGCATTCAGCGTATCAGCCGCCCAAGTCTGCGCATCTATAAGAAAAAAGATGAGCTGCCTAAGGTTATGGCTGGTTTAGGAATCGCGGTTGTTTCTACCTCTAAAGGTGTTATGACTGATCGTGCAGCGCGCCAGGCTGGTCTTGGTGGCGAGATTATCTGCTACGTAGCTTAATCGGAGGAAAGAATGTCTCGTGTTGCTAAAGCACCCGTCGTCATTCCTGCCGGCGTAGAGGTAAAACTCAACGGTCAGGTTATTTCGATCAAGGGTAAAAACGGCGAGCTGACTCGCACCATCAACGACGCTGTTGAAGTTACTGTGGCTGACAACGCTCTGACTTTCGCTCCGCGCGAAGGTTTTGTAGACGGTTGGGCACAGGCAGGCACCGCGCGTGCACTGTTGAACGCAGTCGTTATCGGTGTTACCGAAGGCTTCACCAAGAAGCTTCAACTGGTTGGCGTAGGTTACCGTGCCGCAGTTAAAGGCAATGTCGTGAATTTGTCTCTGGGGTACTCACACCCGATTGACCACGCGCTGCCGGCTGGTATCACAGCTGAATGCCCGACTCAAACTGAAATCGTACTGAAAGGTGCTGATAAGCAGGTTATCGGTCAGGTTGCAGCTGATCTGCGCGCTTACCGTCGTCCTGAGCCTTACAAAGGCAAGGGTGTCCGTTACGCCGACGAAGTCGTGCGTATCAAAGAGGCTAAGAAGAAGTAAGGTAACACTATGGATAAGAAATCAGCTCGTATCCGTCGTGCAACCCGCGCACGTCGCAAACTCCAGGAATTGGGAGCGACTCGCCTGGTGGTACATCGTACCCCTCGCCATATTTATGCGCAGGTTATCGCACCGAACGGTTCTGAAATCCTGGTAGCCGCTTCTACTGTAGAAAAAGCTATCGCAGAACAACTGAAGTACACCGGCAACAAAGATGCCGCTGCTGCTGTAGGTAAAGCAGTCGCTGAGCGCGCATTGGAAAAAGGCATTAAAGATGTGTCCTTTGACCGTTCCGGGTTCCAATATCATGGTCGCGTCCAGGCACTGGCAGATGCTGCTCGTGAAGCTGGCCTTCAGTTCTAAGGTAGAGGTGTAAGATGGCACACATCGAAAAACAAGCTGGCGAACTGCAGGAAAAGCTGATCGCGGTAAATCGCGTATCTAAAACCGTTAAAGGTGGTCGTATTTTCAGCTTCACCGCACTGACTGTAGTGGGTGATGGCAACGGTCGCGTTGGTTTTGGTTACGGGAAAGCGCGTGAAGTTCCGGCAGCAATCCAGAAAGCGATGGAAAAAGCCCGTCGCAACATGTTGAATGTCGCGCTGAATGGCGGCACCCTGCAGCACCCGGTTAAAGGTGCTCACACTGGGTCTCGCGTATTCATGCAGCCGGCTTCCGAAGGTACCGGTATCATTGCCGGCGGTGCAATGCGCGCCGTTCTGGAAGTTGCTGGGGTTCATAACGTATTGGCAAAAGCCTATGGTTCCACCAACCCGATTAACGTGGTTCGTGCAACTATCGATGGCTTGGCTAATATGAATTCCCCGGAAATGGTTGCTGCCAAGCGTGGCAAATCCGTTGACGACATTCTGGGATAATTGACCATGGCTAAGACTATTAAGATTACTCAAACCCGTAGTGCAATCGGTCGTCTGCCGAAACATAAGGCAACGCTGCTTGGCCTGGGTCTGCGTCGTATTGGTCATACCGTTGAGCGTGAAGATACGCCTGCTGTACGCGGTATGGTCAACGCGGTTTACTACATGGTTAAAGTGGAGGAGTAACAGATGCGTTTGAATACTCTGTCTCCGGCCGAAGGCGCGAAGCACGCGCCGAAGCGTTTGGGTCGTGGTATCGGTTCTGGCCTCGGTAAAACCGGCGGTCGTGGTCACAAAGGTCAGAAGTCTCGTTCTGGCGGTGGCGTGCGTCGTGGGTTCGAAGGTGGTCAGATGCCGTTGTATCGTCGTCTGCCGAAATTTGGCTTTACCTCTCGCAAAGCGATGATCACAGCGGAAATCCGTCTGTCCGATCTGGCTCGCGTTGATGGCGACGTCGTTGACCTGAACACGCTGAAGGCTGCTAACGTTATTGGCGTTCAGATCGAGTTCGCGAAAGTGATCCTGTCTGGTGAAGTTTCCCGCCCGGTAACGATTCGTGGTCTGCGTGTGACCAAAGGCGCGCGTGCTGCTATCGAAGCTGCTGGCGGTAACATTGAGGAATAAGTAGCAGATGGCTAAGCAACCAGGATTAGATTTTCAAAGTGCTAAGGGTGGCGTTGGCGAGCTGAAACGCAGACTGCTGTTTGTAATCGGCGCGCTCATCGTTTTCCGTATCGGCTCTTTTATTCCGATCCCTGGTATTGATGCCACTGTGCTTGCCAAATTGCTCGAACAACAGCGTGGCACCATCATTGAAATGTTTAACATGTTCTCTGGTGGTGCTCTCAGCCGTGCTTCTATCTTTGCGCTGGGTATTATGCCGTACATTTCGGCCTCTATTATTATCCAGTTGCTGACAGTGGTTCACCCCACGTTGGCGGAAATCAAGAAAGAAGGGGAGGCTGGCCGTCGCAAGATTAGCCAGTACACCCGTTACGGTACGTTGGTACTGGCCATATTCCAGTCAATCGGTATTGCTACCGGTTTACCGAATATGCCAGGAATGCAGGGCCTGGTGATTAATCCGGGCTTTGCATTTTACTTTACGGCTGTTGTAAGTCTGGTGACCGGGACTATGTTCCTGATGTGGCTGGGCGAACAGATTACTGAGCGCGGTATCGGTAACGGTATCTCTATCTTGATCTTTGCGGGTATCGTTGCGGGCTTACCGCCGGCAATTGCCCACACTATCGAGCAAGCTCGGCAAGGCGACCTGCACTTCCTCGTGCTGCTGTTGGTTGCAGTTTTAGTGTTTGCAGTAACCTTCTTCGTTGTTTTCATTGAACGTGGTCAGCGTCGTATCGTCGTTAACTACGCCAAGCGTCAGCAAGGTCGTCGGGTTTATGCAGCACAGAGTACGCACTTACCGCTGAAAGTGAACATGGCAGGGGTTATCCCGGCAATTTTCGCCTCCAGTATCATCCTGTTCCCTGCGACGATTGCATCGTGGTTTGGGGGCGGTACCGGTTGGAACTGGCTGACAACTATTTCGATGTATTTGCAGCCCGGACAACCGCTTTATGTGCTACTCTATGCGACTGCAATCATCTTCTTCTGTTTCTTCTACACGGCGTTGGTTTTCAACCCGCGCGAAACAGCAGATAACCTGAAGAAGTCCGGTGCATTCGTGCCAGGAATTCGTCCGGGAGAGCAAACGGCGAAATACATCGATAAGGTGATGACCCGCCTGACTCTGGTCGGCGCAATGTACATTACCTTTATCTGCCTGATCCCGGAGTTCATGCGTGATGCGATGAAGGTCCCCTTCTATTTTGGGGGTACATCCCTGTTGATCGTCGTCGTGGTCATCATGGACTTTATGGCTCAAGTGCAAACTCTGATGATGTCGAGTCAGTATGAGTCTGCATTGAAGAAAGCAAATCTGAAAGGCTATAACCGCTAATTGGATTGCTTGAGAAGTTACGGAGAGTAAAAATGAAAGTTCGTGCTTCCGTCAAGAAATTATGTCGTAACTGCAAAATCGTTAAGCGTAACGGTGTCGTTCGTGTGATTTGCAGCGCCGAGCCGAAGCATAAACAGCGCCAAGGCTGATTATCTCGCATATTTTTCTTGCAAAGTTGGATTGAGCTGGCTAGATTAGCCAGCCAATCTTTTGTATGTCTGTGCGTTTCCATTTGAGTATCCTGAAAACGGGCTTTTCAGCATGGAGCGTACATATTGAATAATAGGAGTGCATAGTGGCCCGTATAGCAGGCATTAACATTCCTGATCAGAAACATGCCGTGATCGCGTTAACCTCGATCTATGGCGTCGGTAAGACTCGTTCCAAGGCCATTTGTGCTGCGGCGGGTATTGCTGAAGATGTGAAGATCAGTGAGCTGTCTGAAGAGCAAATCGAAACGCTGCGTGTAGAAGTTGCCAAATTCGTTGTCGAAGGTGATCTGCGCCGTGAAATCAGCATGAGCATCAAGCGCCTGATGGACCTTGGTTGCTATCGCGGTTTGCGTCATCGTCGTGGTCTGCCAGTGCGCGGTCAGCGTACTAAGACCAACGCCCGTACCCGTAAGGGTCCGCGCAAACCGATCAAGAAATAATCGGGGTGATTGAATAATGGCAAAAGCACCTATTCGTGCACGTAAGCGTGTAAGAAAACAAGTTTCTGACGGTGTGGCTCATATCCATGCTTCTTTTAACAACACCATCGTGACCATTACCGATCGTCAGGGTAACGCGCTGGGTTGGGCAACAGCCGGTGGTTCCGGTTTCCGTGGTTCTCGTAAATCTACGCCGTTCGCCGCTCAGGTAGCTGCTGAACGTTGCGCTGAAGCCGTGAAAGAATACGGTATCAAGAACTTGGAAGTTATGGTTAAAGGACCTGGTCCGGGCCGTGAGTCTACTATCCGCGCTCTGAACGCGGCTGGTTTCCGCATCACTAATATTACTGATGTGACTCCGATCCCCCATAACGGTTGTCGTCCGCCGAAAAAGCGTCGCGTATAACGCCGCTTTTAGGATAGTTGGAGAAAGAAAATGGCTAGATATTTGGGTCCTAAGCTCAAGCTGAGCCGTCGTGAAGGCACCGACCTGTTCCTTAAGTCCGGTGTTCGCGCGATCGATTCCAAGTGTAAGATCGAACAAGGCCCTGGTCAGCACGGTGCGCGTAAACCGCGTCTGTCTGATTACGGCGTGCAGTTGCGTGAGAAACAAAAAGTTCGCCGTATCTACGGTGTTCTGGAGCGTCAATTCCGTAACTACTATAAAGAAGCTGCTCGTCTGAAAGGCAACACAGGTGCAAACCTGCTGCAACTGCTGGAAGGGCGTCTGGATAACGTGGTTTATCGTATGGGCTTCGGCGCCACTCGTGCGGAAGCGCGTCAGTTGGTGAGCCACAAAGCTGTTATGGTAAACGGTCGCGTTGTCAGCATCGCTTCTTATCAGGTATCACCGAATGATGTCGTCAGCATCCGTGAGAAAGCTAAAAAGCAATCTCGCGTGAAAGCAGCATTGGAGCTGGCTGAACAGCGTGAAAAGCCGACTTGGCTGGAAGTTGATGCTGCCAAGATGGAAGGTGTGTTCAAACGTATTCCTGAACGTACCGATCTGTCTGCGGACATTAATGAACACCTGATCGTCGAGCTTTACTCCAAGTAAAGCTTAGTACCAAAGAGAGGACACAATGCAGGGTTCTGTGACAGAGTTTCTAAAACCGCGCCTGGTTGATATCGAGCAAGTAAGTTCGACGCACGCCAAGGTGACCCTTGAGCCGTTAGAGCGTGGTTTCGGCCATACGCTTGGCAACGCACTGCGCCGTATTCTGCTTTCATCCATGCCAGGTTGCGCGGTGACCGAGGTTGAGATTGATGGTGTACTGCACGAGTACAGCACCAAAGAAGGCGTACAGGAAGATATCCTGGAAATCCTGCTCAACCTGAAAGGGCTGGCGGTGAAAGTTCAGGGCAAAGATGAAGTTATCCTTTCCCTGAATAAATCTGGCATTGGCCCTGTGACTGCAGCAGACATCACCCATGATGGTGATGTCGAAATCGTCAAGCCGCAGCACGTGATCTGCCATCTGACCGATGAAAACGCAGCTATCAGCATGCGTATCAAAGTTCAACGTGGTCGTGGTTATGTGCCGGCTTCTGCCCGTATTCATACGGAAGAAGATGAGCGCCCGATTGGCCGTTTGTTGGTCGATGCTTGCTACAGCCCGGTAGAGCGTATTGCCTACAATGTTGAAGCAGCTCGTGTTGAACAACGTACCGACCTGGACAAGCTGGTCATCGAAATGGAAACCAATGGCACGATCGATCCTGAAGAGGCGATCCGCCGTGCGGCAACCATTCTGGCTGAACAACTGGAAGCTTTTGTTGATTTACGTGATGTACGTCAGCCTGAAGTGAAAGAAGAGAAACCAGAATTCGATCCGATCCTGCTGCGCCCTGTTGACGATCTGGAATTGACTGTCCGCTCTGCTAACTGCCTCAAGGCAGAAGCTATCCACTACATCGGTGATCTGGTACAGCGTACCGAGGTTGAATTGCTGAAAACGCCTAACCTGGGTAAAAAATCTCTTACCGAGATTAAAGATGTGCTCGCCTCACGTGGTCTGTCTCTGGGCATGCGCCTGGAAAACTGGCCGCCGGCAAGCATTGCTGATGAATAACCCGGTCACAGGTTAAGGTTTTACTGAGAAGGATAAGGTCATGCGCCATCGTAAGAGTGGTCGTCAACTGAACCGTAACAGCAGCCATCGTCAGGCTATGTTCCGTAACATGGCTGGTTCTTTGGTTCGTCATGAGATCATCAAGACGACCCTGCCAAAAGCAAAAGAGCTGCGCCGTGTTGTTGAACCGCTGATTACTCTTGCCAAGACCGACAGCGTTGCTAATCGTCGTCTGGCATTCGCCCGTACTCGTGATAACGAGATCGTGGCAAAACTGTTTAATGAACTGGGCCCGCGTTTCGCGAGCCGTGCCGGTGGTTACACTCGCATTCTGAAGTGTGGCTTCCGTGCAGGCGACAACGCGCCGATGGCTTACATCGAGCTGGTTGATCGTTCAGTTGCACAAGCAGAAGAAACCGCTGCTGCTGAGTAATCATCAGCGGTGGGTTAAAAAAACCGGGGCAACCCGGTTTTTTTACGTCTATTGTTTAGCAAATGATGGCTTTGTTAGCGCATCGCGTTTGCTCGCCAATACGCTTCCTGAATCGGAAGCGCATGAAAACCTGCGCCGTCGGTTACGCATGTTGGAACTTAACCTGCAACAGAAAGGGATGAGTACCGATTTTTTACACGGTGAATATGCCGATCGCTTGCACAGTACGTTTTCTGGTGAAAGAATAGCGCCCGAAAAATAGGCTAGCGTGTCAGGAACTGGCGCGTGGCGATGAATCGGATTAACACCGTAACCAAGAGAGATGTGATGAGCACTTATCAGCACAAGAAAGGCAAGATCCAAGACAATGCGCTGGAAGCATTGTTGCATGACCCCTTGTTCCGACAAAGGATTGAGAAGAACAAGAAAGGCAAAGGCAGCTACTGTCGCAAAGGCAAACAGGGCAAGGGCCAAAACTGGGAGGCCAGTGGTAAATCATCAACGGATGCTTTACCACTGGCCTCTCAAATTATGGCTGTACTGGGTCTCGTTGAACGGCGTTACGCTTTCGGCTGCTGATCTTTCAGTAAATCGCGAATCTCAGTTAACAGCGTCGCTTCAGCGCTCGGTTTTGCCGGTGCTGGCGCTTTTTCTTCTTTACGGCGCAGGTTATTCATCACCTTGATGGCCATAAAAATGGCGAACGCAACGATGACAAAATCGAAAATATTTTGCAGGAAGAGGCCGTAGCGCAGCACCACGGCCGGGATATCCCCTTGCGCGTCGCGCAGCACTAATTCGAAATGTTTGAAATCGATGCCGCCCAGCAGTAACCCCAATGGCGGCATAATGATATCGGCCACGAGCGAGGAGACGATCTTGCCAAATGCTGCGCCGATGATGACACCCACTGCCAAATCTACCACGTTGCCGCGCATCGCGAATTCGCGAAACTCTTTTAGCATACTCATGATCCAACTCCTTGATAAAATGAACCTCTAAATTTTAACAAAGCGTTACATAATTGCCAGCGGTGTTGATCTGTCGTCATCGGAGTAGGCCGGTGACCTCTTGTAGGCAAACGCGTTATTCTGCACGAGATTCCCGCCTTTGCGGGAATGACGGCAAGGTACGGGGTTAACGGCAGGATTACAGGAAGAACGGACTGGGTTGGAACAGGCGCTCCACTTCAGGGACAAACTTTTTGTCCGTCAGGAACATGATCACATGATCCCCTTGCTCTATCTTCATGTTGGCGTTGGCAATGATCACTTCGTCACCGCGTACAATGGCACCGATTAAGGTGCCCGGAGGCAATTTGATATCCTCAATCATACGGCCAACCACTTTTGACGTGCCTTCATCGCCGTGCGCAATGGCCTCAATGGCTTCCGCCACGCCGCGTCGTAATGATGAAACGCTGACAATATCCGCTTTACGCACATGACCAAGCAATGCGGAAATCGTTGCTTGCTGTGGCGAAATGGCCACATCGATAACGCTGCCCTGAACCAGATCGACATAGGCGCGTCGCTGGATCAGTACCATGGCTTTTTTTGCCCCCATGCGTTTGGCCAGCATGGCGGACATGATGTTCGCTTCATCGTCGTTGGTAATGGCTATAAACACATCGATTTGTTCGACATGCTCATGCGCCAGCAACTCCTGATCGGACGCATCGCCGTGAAACACAATCGTGTCTTGCAGCAGTTCAGCCAGGGCGATCGCACGTTCTTCGTTCTTTTCGATCAGTTTAACGCTGTAGTCTTTTTCCAGCTTGTGCGCCAACCCCGCGCCGACGTTACCACCGCCGACAATCATGATGCGCTTGTAGGGCTTTTCTAAGCGCTGGAGTTCGCTCATTACGGCGCGAATATGCTGGGAAGCGGCAACAAAGAACACTTCATCGCCCGCTTCGATAATGGTTGAACCCTGCGGACGGATCGGTCTGTCGTGGCGGAAGATCGCGGCGACGCGGGTTTCGATGTGCGGCATATGCTCACGCAGCGCGGAGAGCGCATTACCGATCAGCGGGCCACCGTAGTAAGCGTTCACTGCGGCGATACTTACTTTCCCTTCGGCGAAGTTCACCACCTGTAGCGCACCGGGATACTCGATAAGCTTGTAGATATTGTCGATGACCAACTGTTCCGGTGAGATCAAATGATCGATAGGCACCGCTTCTGCCTGAAACAGTTGCTCACCGGCGCGCACGTATTCTGCGGAGCGAATACGTGCGATGCGATTTGGCGTATTGAACAGCGAGTAGGCGACCTGACAGGCCACCATATTGGTTTCATCCGAGTTCGTGACGGCAACCAGCATGTCAGCATCTTCGGCCCCGGCTTCGCGCAGTACGCGCGGATGGGAGGCGTAGCCAGCGACGACGCGCAAATCGAATTTATCCTGCAACTGCCGCAGTCGCGCGGTGTCAGTATCAACGACAGTAATGTCGTTGTTTTCTCCAGAGAGCGTTTCTGCCAGCGTACCGCCCACCTGACCTGCACCAAGAATAATGATTTTCATGATCTGTGCCCGTTGCCGTTGCTATCAGCCAATGCTCTTAACCAACTTAGCATAAAAGAACCCATCGCCATCCTCTGCCGCCGGTAACTTTTGCAAGCCGGGATGCTGTGCATCACCCGTTTCCACCAGTTCGGCATCCGCATGGCGTGTCAGAAAGGCTCCTATTTGCTGCTGATTCTCTTCCGGTAAGATCGAGCAGGTTGCATAAACCAACGTACCGCCTGCTTTCAGCCGTGGCCAGATGGCCTCCAGAATCTCCTGCTGCAACAGTGCCAGTTCGGCGATATCGCTGTCGCGCCGTAGCCACTTGATATCAGGATGACGGCGGATCACGCCGGTGGCGGAGCAGGGGGCATCGAGCAGAATACGATCGAATTGTTGCTCACCACACCAGGCTGCAGGCTCGCGTCCGTCGCCTTGCCTTACGTCGGCGTGAAGATTAAGGCGTTGTAAATTTTCTTTTACCCGTGCGAGCCGCTGCGGGTCCACATCGACTGCCAATACCTTAGCGTGAGGCGCTGCTTCCAGAATATGGGTGGTTTTCCCACCCGGTGCCGCACACAGATCGAGAATATGTTCATTGTCCTGCGGCGCTAACCAGCGCACGCAACCTTGTGCAGCGACATCTTGCACGGTAACCCAACCTTGCGCGAAGCCGGGCAGCAGGTTTACGGCACAAGGCTCGTTCAGCATGATGGCTTCGCCCTGTTCCGGATGTGACTGCGCGGCGATACCGGCCTCAGTCAGCAGTGTTAAATAGTGTTCTCGTGTGTGGTGCAAGCGGTTGACGCGCAGCCACATCGGGGGGCGCTGGTTGTTGGCCTCAACAATCTGCTGCCACTGCTGCGGGTAAGCTTTCTTGAGACGCGCTAACAGCCACTCGGGGTGAGCGAAGCGCGAGGCATGGTTAGCCGCGCGCTCATCCAACTCGGCCTGCTGGCGTTGGAATTGGCGCAGTACGCCGTTGATCAACCCTTTAAGCTGTGGGCGCTTGAGTGCGATAGCACCGTTAACCGTTTCAGACAGCGCGGCATGTGCCGGGATGCGCGTGTGAGCGAGTTGATAGATACCCACCATAATCAGGTAGTGCAACGTGCGCTGCTTCCCGGTCAGCGTTTTTGCCATCAACTGCTGAATTATCCACTCTAACTGCGGCAACACGCGCAATACGCCGAAGCACAGCTCTTGCAACAGGGCACGATCCTTTTCTGAGATATCACGCTGATATTGTGGCAGTAGTGAGCTTAGCGACTGACCTTTATCGAGCACCTGGCCGATAACGTTCGCGGCGATGGCGCGCAGATTGTATGTTGTTTTCATGGATAGTGATTGTCTGAAACGGTAACGCGCCTGCCATAACAGCAGACGCGATGCCTTTTAATGGATGAATGTATTATGCCAGTACGTTGCCTGGAGTGAACCATTCGCGACGCGAATTGAGCAGATCCAGCACCGACATCGGTTTTTTGCCCGCAGGTTGCAGTTGCAGCAGGTTCAGTACCCCTTGCGCGGTGGCGACCTGTATACCTTGCTTATCTGCACTGATGATCGTGCCGGGTTGTGCGCTATGGTCTGCGTCCAATGCGCTGGCTTTCCACACTTTAACAGGCTGTTCGTCAATGGTGATATAGCTGACAGGCCAGGGATTGAAGGCACGAATGCAGCGTTCCAGTTGCTCGGCACTGAGTGACCAGTCAAGCTTAGCCTCTTCTTTGCTCAGTTTTTCGGCGTAAGTCGCCAGACTGTCATCTTGTTTTTCCGCGGCAGCGGTTCCCTGCGCCAGTGCGGCCAGCGTCGTCAGCAACCCCTGCGGGCCCAGCTCTGCCAGACGATCGTACAGCGAAGCGCTGGTGTCTTGCGGCGTTATCGGGCATGACAACTTATGCAGCATGGCACCGGTATCCAACCCTGCATCCATTTGCATGATGGTGACACCGGTTTCAGCGTCTCCGGCCCAAAGCGAGCGTTGTATCGGTGCTGCACCGCGCCAGCGCGGTAGCAGTGAGCCGTGCACATTGATACAGCCCAGGCGCGGCATATCTAACACCGCCTGCGGCAGGATCAAGCCGTAGGCCACGACCACCATGATATCCGCCTGTAAATCAGCGACCAGTTGCTGATTTTCTGCTGGGCGCAGCGATTTGGGCTGCAACACCGGGACGCCGTGTTGTTCAGCCAACACTTTGACTGGGCTGGGCGTCAGTTTGTTGCCTCGGCCTGCCGGACGATCGGGTTGGGTAAAAACACCCACCACCTGATGCGGTGAAGTCAGCAGCGCGTCAAGGTGGCGCGCTGCGAAGTCAGGTGTACCCGCGAAAATAATGCGTAGGGAGCTTTCGGACACGGCGTTTCCTGCGGTAGTGATAAGATTATGGACGACTGTTCAGTCGGGCCATTTTTTCCAGCTTTTGGCGAATTCTCTGGCGTTTTAACGGCGAGAGATAATCAATAAACAGCTTGCCAACCAGATGGTCCATTTCGTGTTGGATACAGATTGCCAACAGGCCATCGGCTTCCAGCTCAAACGGGTTACCTTCCCGGTCCAGCGCTTTGACCTTCACGCGCTCAGCCCGTGGCACCAGCGCACGGGTTTCAGGAATGGACAGACAACCCTCTTCAATACCGGTATCGCCGTCTTTTTCCAGCAGTTCTGGGTTGATCAACACCAAACGCTGATCGCGTTCTTCGGAAACGTCAATCACGATAATGCGCTGATGTACGTCCACCTGACTCGCAGCAAGGCCGATGCCTTCTTCTTCGTACATGGTGTCGAACATATCATCGACGATGCGCTGAATTTCTGCATTAACCTCTGCGACAGGTTTCGCGATAGTGCGAAGCCGCTCGTCTGGAAAATGTAATACCTGCAAAACTGACATAGTTGATTTCGATCTTTATCCGGTTGATGAAAGCGTATCTGGATCTATTCTAGACATTTCCGGTTCTGATTGACAGCATTTGCCCTGTAAAGCGCAATGGCACAAGGATGAACGCATGCAGGACGTGGAGCTGTGGCTGCGGTTAATGAACGTGCGCCGCCTCAACGCGGCGAAAACGGTGCAATTGGTGGAGCGATTACGTCCGCTGACGGAGGTCACCGCCGAGGCACTGTCTGCGCTGGCTCTGTCTGAAGAGCAGGTCACGCAATTTTTCACGCTGGATGAAAGGGAGTATGAAACGGCATTACGTTGGCTGGAGGAACCGACTCACCATCTGCTTACGTACGCAGACGCGCGCTATCCCCCCTTACTGCGGCAGATCCCTGCTTCGCCTCGGGCACTGTTTGTGCGTGGTAACCCCCAGCTTCTCTGTGCTCCTCAACTTGCTATGGTCGGCAGCCGTCACCCTTCTGCCTATGGTGCGCAGTGGGGACACTATTTTGCGCAGGAACTGGTGTTAAATGGTTTTGTTATCACCAGCGGTTTGGCGTTAGGCATCGATGGCGTGGCGCATCAGACGGCGCTGGATGCCGGCGGGAAAAGCGTGGCGGTGCTGGGCAATGGATTACAGCAGATGTATCCCCGTCGCCATCGTGCGCTGGCAGAACGGTTGGTGGAGCAAGACGGTGCGCTTGTTTCCGAATTTCCCCTGAATGAGCCCCCGAGGGCAATCAACTTTCCCCGCCGTAATCGTATCATCAGCGGAATGAGCCTCGGCGTGCTGATTGTCGAAGCTTCCCTGCGCAGCGGTTCTTTAGTCACGGCGCGCTGTGCGTTGGAGCAGAATCGCGAACTCTTTGCGCTACCGGGTGCTTTGGATAACCCCATGACACAGGGTACGCACTGGCTTATCCAGCAGGGAGCCTATCTGATTACCTGCCCCAAAGACATCATTGAACAGTTAGGCAGTGGGTTATCCTGGCTGTCCCTTGGCGAAAATGAAACTATTTCTGCTCTGGACGCCGATGTGGAATTGCCATTTGCCGACGTGTTGGCTAACGTAGGAGATGAGGTTACACCTGTTGATGTTGTCGCTGAACGTGCGGGCCAACCTGTGCCAGAGGTAGTAGGTAAGTTGCTGGATCTGGAGTTAGCAGGATGGATAGAAGCAGTACCCGGCGGCTATGTCCGATTGAGGAGGGCTGGCCATGTTCGACGTACTCATGTACTTGTTTGAAACTTACATCCACAACGAAACGGAACTACGCGTTGATCAGGATGCGTTAACTGATGACCTCACGCGGGCGGGGTTCGATCGTGCTGATATCTATAGCGCATTGAACTGGCTGGAGCGCCTGGCGGATTTGCAGGAAGGCAAAGAAGTGCCTTTTGCCTTGGCAAGCGATCCCCATGCACTGCGCATTTATACGCAGGAAGAGGAGCAGCGCTTCGACACCGAGTGCCGGGGCTTTTTGTTGTTCCTGGAGCAAATCAACGTGTTGAATCTTGAAACGCGTGAGATGGTGATCGACCGTGTGATGGCGCTGGATACCTTATCATTCGATCTGGACGATCTTAAATGGGTGATCCTCATGGTGTTGTTCAATCTACCCGGATGTGAAAACGCCTACCAGCAAATGGAAGATCTGCTGTTTGAAGCAGATGAGGAGTATTTGCATTAAACCGACAAGTCAGAATAAACCATGGTAACCCCTGCGCTTATGGCAGATAAAAAGGCGGAGTGCTGCCCTGAGTGCGGCGCGCCGCTGGTGATTCGCTCCAGCCGCCGCGGCCCTTTTTTGGGCTGCTCACGCTACCCGGAGTGCGAATTCGTGCGTCCGCTGAAAGCCAATGCGGATGGCCATATTGTGAAGGAGCTGTCTGGGCAACTCTGCCCGCAGTGCCAGGGGACGCTGGTGTTGCGGCAGGGGCGCTATGGCATGTTTATTGGCTGTAGTAACTACCCAGCGTGTGACCATACCGAGGTCATCGACCGCCCGGATGAAACCACATTAACCTGTCCACAATGTGGCAAAGGCAAACTGCTGCAACGTAAATCGCGCTTTGGCAAAGTGTTTCACGCCTGTGAGCGTTACCCGGAGTGCCAATTTGCGCTCAACCATAAACCGGTGGCGGGAACGTGTCCAACCTGCCACTATCCGCTCTTGTTCGAAAAGAAAACGGCGCAGGGCGTCAAACGTTTTTGCGCCAGTAAAGCCTGTGGAAAGCCGGTAACGGCAGAAGTTGATACCAATGAGTAATGCAGTGAATGAACAACCGGTTTCTGTCATTCAGGAACTGATAAAGCAGAATGTCATCGCCTATCCGACCGAAGCGGTTTTTGGCTTAGGGTGCGATCCTGACAGTGAAGCCGCAGTGATGCAACTGCTGGTCTTGAAACAACGGCCCGTCGAAAAGGGGTTGATCCTGATCGCGGCTGATTATCAACAGCTCACTCCCTATATTGATGACAGCCAGCTCAACGCTGAGCAAAAGGCGGTGATGTTTGCCTCCTGGCCGGGACCGGTAACGTGGGTGATGCCCGCCAGGCCGAGTACGCCGCGTTGGTTGACCGGACAATTCTCATCGTTGGCGGTGCGCGTTAGCGCGCATCCTCTTGTGCGTGAACTTTGCCTGGCGTTTGGCAAGCCCATCGTTTCAACCAGCGCCAATCTGACTGGGTTACCGCCGTGTCGCACTGCACAAGAGGTTTTGGAGCAGTTTGGCGAGGCTTTCCCTGTGCTGCACGGAGAAACCTCCGGGCGGCAGAATCCGTCTGAAATTCGGGATGTCCTGACGGGCAACCTGATACGACAAGGTTAACAAGTGGAGATATCGGTGTCTGAAGTAAGGTCATTCGCGGTTTTTGGTCATCCTATTGCGCACAGCAAATCGCCACAGATCCATGCGCTGTTTTCCGAGCAAGCCGGGATCCCTTTGACGTATGAACGCCTGTTGGCACCGCTCGACAGTTTTGAACAAACGCTGCGTGATTTTTTTCAGGCAGGGGCGTTGGGGGCGAATATCACCATGCCCTTCAAGGAGCGCGCCTATCAGGAAGTCGATGAACTGAGCCAACGCGCCTCGTTAGCCGGCGCGGTCAATACCGTGAAGCGGCTCGAAGACGGCCGGTTGCTGGGGGATAATACCGACGGCATCGGGCTACTGAGTGATTTGCAACGTCTTGCGCTGGTGACGCCGCAGGATCGGGTGCTGTTGATTGGTGCTGGTGGTGCCAGCCGTGGCGTAATTCAGCCATTATTGAGCCATGGGTGTTCGCTGGTGGTGACCAATCGGACGTTTGCCAAGGCAGAAGCGCTCGCGACACTGTTTCAGCCGGTGGGACCGATTGAAGCGTTGCCGCTGGATGGGCTCGAAGGCGAAAACTTCGATCTGATCATCAACGCCACCTCGTCAGGGATCGCCGGCGATATTCCCGATCTGCCTGCCTCGTTGATCACGGCTTCTACGCGCTGTTATGACATGTTCTATCAAGCCAGCCTGACACCGTTTTTACTGTGGTGCCAGCAGCAGGGGGCGTCACAGTTGGCGGATGGATTTGGTATGTTGATCAATCAGGCGGCACATGCGTTTTTCCTCTGGCACGGTGTGATGCCCGATACCACGCCGGTGATCGAACAGATGAAAAAAACACTTAACGCATGAATCAGTCGATCCAGTTTCCCGATCGCGAAGCGTGGAGCGAAGAGGATCGTATGATCTATTTCCCTGTGCTGGTCAGCGGTTTTCAGCGTGAATGCCGTATCAGTGCCGCGCAACTTCAGACGCGTTTTGGCGGAACCGATGCGGATAGCTGGCTGGCATTGTTCAGAGAGCACCGCTGGGATATCGAAGATCTTTTCGAAGCTCGGGTGCTCAATGAACAAGATGACAGTGAGGGATATTACTCGCTGTCCTGAGCCAGATAGTCGTTCTTCCACGTGGCGTAGTTATTGGCGGAGTAGCGTAAACCCTCGATCTCTTCTGCTGTCAGTGGCCGGATTTGCTTCACTGGACTGCCAAGATAGAGATAACCACTCTGCAAGCGCTTACCGGGCGGTACCAGACTGCCCGCGCCAATCATCACATCATCTTCTACGATAACGCCATCCAGCAGGATCGATCCCATACCGACCAATACACGGTTGCCGATGGTGCAACCGTGTAGCATGACTTTATGGCCTACGGTGACCTCTTCACCAACGATCAACGGATTACCCTGCGGATTGCTCGCTGAGCGGTGGGTTACGTGCAATACGCTGCCATCCTGGATATTGGTGCGTGCGCCGATGTGGATTTCATGCACGTCGCCACGGATCGTGACTAATGGCCAGATGCTGACATCATCACCAAGCGTCGTGTTGCCGATCACAACGCTGGAGGGATCGATCATCACGTTTTTCCCGACAGTGGGGAACGCATCCTTATAAGAACGCAATGCGTGGGAGCCCATATTTACCTCTCAATACATTCGAAAAGAGTAACTTACCCTAATTGTGGTCCTGCTGCTGCCAGAAGCAGCAAAAGTAGGTTGAAAATAGCGCGGGTTGCGCAGGATCTCAACGAAGGGGGTAAAAAACGCGCGAACAGAAAAAAAGATCCAAAAAAGGGGTTGTGTAAATTACTGGGATCCCTATAATGCGCCTCCGTTGACACGACACGAAGCGATTCAAGGCGAG
>NZ_JAGFPF010000439.1:0-1420 GCF_025962695.1 Candidatus Symbiopectobacterium sp. NZEC135
TGCTTAACCGGAATTACGGCCAGCACGCCGCGATCATGGCGGGGTTCAGCCATGTGACGGGCGATTTGATCATTACGCTGGATGCCGATCTCCAGAATCCGCCGGAAGAGATCCCGCGTCTGGTGGCAAAGGCCGATGAGGGCTATGACGTAGTGGGCTCGGTGCGCCAAAACCGCCAGGATAGCCTGTTTCGCAAAATGTCATCGCGCCTGATAAACCGTTTTATCCAGCGCACCACCGGCAAGGCCATGGGCGATTATGGCTGTATGCTACGCGCTTATCGACGCCATATTGTCGATGCCATGTTGACCTGCCACGAACGCAGCACCTTTATCCCCATCCTGGCCAATATCTTTGCGCGTAAGGCGACGGAGATTCCTGTCGAGCACGCTGAGCGCCTGCACGGTGATTCCAAGTACAGTGTGATCGGTTTGATCAGCCTGATGTATGACCTGGTGACCTGCCTGACCACCACCCCTTTGCGTCTGCTCAGCGTGATCGGTAGCGCCATCGCGCTGTCCGGGTTCTTGCTGACCTTTGTGCTGGTGGCGTTGCGTCTGGTATTCGGGCCCGAATGGGCGGCCGAGGGTGTTTTCATGTTGTTCGCCTTGCTGTTCAGCTTTATTGGCGCGCAGTTCGTGGGGATGGGAATACTGGGTGAATATATTGGCCGTATTTACAACGATGTGCGTGCTCGCCCTCGTTATTTTGTGCAACGCGTCGTTAAGGGCGAGGCCTGCAAAGACGAGACTCGCCAAGAGAGAAATGTGAAATGAATACCGTTGTTTTTGCTTATCACGATATGGGATGCGTTGGCATCAATGCCTTGCTGGCCTGTGGCTATCGCATCAGTGCTATTTTTACCCATGCGGATACGCCCGGTGAAAATCCTTTTTTTGGCTCGGTGGCTCGTATTGCCGCCAGAACGGGCATTCCTGTCTATACACCGGAAGACGTGAATCACCCCTCGCACCGCAGGCCATTTTTTCTTTCTATTACCGCCGTGTGCTGAGTGAAGACATTTTGCAGTGCGCACCTTTAGGCGCGTTTAACCTGCATGGCTCACTATTGCCGCAATACCGTGGCCGCGCACCGCTGAATTGGGTATTGGTCAACGGAGAAACGCAAACGGGCGTCACGCTGCACCGCATGACGTCAGAACCCGACGCGGGCCCGATCGTCGCACAACGGCGGGTTGATATCGCACCCGATGACAATGCGCCTGGCTTGCATCATAAACTGTGCGAATCCGCAGACCGTCTGTTACGCGATATTCTGCCGGTGATTAAATCCGGTAACTATCCGCAACAGGAGCAGGATCACGCACAGGCCAGCTATGTCACCCGGGGAACCCCGGAGGCGGGGCGGATGGACTGGGCACGGCCCGCGCATGAATTGTACAACCTGGTGCGTGCGGTCA
>NZ_JAGFPF010000441.1:0-1428 GCF_025962695.1 Candidatus Symbiopectobacterium sp. NZEC135
GTGGGAAAACTTCCGGGATGGCGTGGATTTTGTCTCGGTAACGCGACGGTTTTGGCGCGAAAACGATGACCTGATTCGACCGGTGCGCACGCTGGCTGATATCCATGCCGCCAAAGCGGAGCAGCGGACCGGGATTATCCTCGGTTGGCAAAACACCTCCCCGCTGGAAGACAAACTGGAATACGTCGAGATATTCAAAGACCTCGGCGTCGGGGTGATGCAGTTAACCTATAACACCCAAAACTACTCGGGTGCCGGCTATCTGGAAACCCGTGACAGCGGGTTAACCGGGTTTGGGTACGAAGTGCTGGCGGAGATGAACCGCGTCGGCGTGCTGTGTGACCTCAGCCACGTGGGCGATCGCACCAGTGCCGATGTTATTGCGGCATCCCGCGCGCCGGTGTGTATCTCTCATGTGTTACCCCGCGCGCTCAAAGACGTAAAACGCAATAAACCCGACGAGTTGCTGGTTGGCTGCGCACAGGGGGGCGGCATTATTGGTATCAGCCTGTTCTCCCCCGGTCTGGCGGCAGGCAATGATGCCACGGTCGAAGACTATCTGGATGCCATGAGCTATGTCATCGATCTGGTCGGAGAAGACCACGTCGGTATCGGCACTGACTTTTCTCAGGATCGTCCGCGTCCGGGGCCCTGGTTACTGTGGGCCAATCGCGACAAGGGAACGGCACGCACATTAGCGCCCTTCGGGTCAGCAAAAATCAATAAACCACAGGGCATTGCACGCATTCGGGAGTTCCCCAACCTCACTAACCGGATGCTGGCGCGCGGATGGAGTGAAACGCGTGTGCGCAAACTGCTGGGAGAAAACTGGCTGCGGGTTTTGGGCGCCGCCTGGCAGCCCGGTGCGAGCGGGACACCCTCATTGCCATTACCACAATAATAACCACCACAATAACAACCATAATCACCAGGAGATTCACCATGTCTGCTACTACAGGTTTGCATCGCAGCATCCTCGCACTCACGCTGTTGCCGGTGTTTGCACAGGCGGCCCCCACTACCGTTAACGTGGTGGGGTTTTCCGGCGTGTTTGCGGACAACTACCAGAAACTGGTTATCGCCCCCTTCGAGGCACAGCACCCGGATATCAAGATCAACTACCAGCAAAGCAAGAACTCCGCTGAATCGCTGGCGTTATTGACCTTGCAGCGTAACGATCCCCATGTGGATGTGGCGCTGCTGGATATTTCCGTTGCCATCCGTGCCAATACCCAGGATTTGTTTGCGCCACTGGATAACGACGCGGTCAAAAACCTGAGTGCCCAGCCCGATTGGGCGGTTATCAGCGGTCAACGCTCCGTCGCCTTTTCACAGGATAATCTCGCCATTCTGTATAACACCGATCGGGTCAAGCAACCGCCTACCAGTTGGAACGATCTGACCGATACAAAATACAAAGGGCGCATC
>NZ_JAGFPF010000442.1:0-1427 GCF_025962695.1 Candidatus Symbiopectobacterium sp. NZEC135
TTGGTTTCCCTTCGCCAGGATTATCAAATTGTGGCGATATTCCACCACCATACCTGGCATCATTCATCAGATAATCAGGAACGTAACGGGCATCTTGTTCGAAAAACCGGTCCTGAATTTGGATGAAGAGTTTTTTATTGGCTACCTTAAGGCGAGTCAGATCCTTCTCTATCTGCGAGAAGTCGTATTTGTTCTTCTCAGGTTCAAGTGAACGCCAATTGTAAACGATCTGCGCACCGCCAATGTCATTACTCCCCATAATGGCAGAGGCTGCTTCGAGGTCACCAGAGCTGGTATAGATAAAGTTTTCTGGCGTTTTAGCTAATACTGGCAGCGTCACAGCAAGTAAGGTTACTGCAACAGTAAGCCGAATGCTTATGGTCATGAGATTGTTCCTTTTTGAAGATTCAGTGAGTTCAGTTGCCAGCACTGGTGAGTTGTCAAGGTGATAGAAATCCATAATCAGACCCGACCTGGCAGTTTTTTTCCATCTGGACGCAACTCACCATTTGGAGAAACATGCCTGTACAGAGTCTGCCGTGTGGTATTTAGTTCCTGGCACAGAGTACTGATTTTGGTTTCTGACTTTCTCATTGAGGCTAGCGCTAGGTGCAATTTAGCGGGTGTCATCTTATAGGGGCGCTCGCCTTTCCGGTCACGAGCTCTGGCAGAGGTAAGCCCACCCAGTTCGCGGACGATTTCTATCGCATGATGGGCAGCGCAATAATCGGTATCAATAGGCAGTGCAGAGAGTGCATTAGTACTTAGATTTCATCCCTAACTAAAGCGTTGCATAAGCAACGCTTATTATGAAGCCTCTATTTATATTTAACGTTGGGTGGGTTTATACGTTTTGTATAGGCGTGTTGTCGAAACGTTTGATTAACTCGATAATGACGCGGCTATCGCATTTTGGGGCATGCTTCTTTATTACATGAAAATTTGCGTCAGCAAAATGACCACATTCTAGACGAATATTCTTACAGTCATTGAAAAACTTTGCTTCAACAATCTTTTTGGTTAGATTCCATGCTGTCTCGTAGGTCGGTGAGTTGATAGCGGGGCGTTCGCCGAAAACGATTTCTGTACAATGTAAAGCAAATTCAACGGCTATACCCTCTTCAAACCAGTTTGAACCTTTGGCAAAAGGCGGAGCAGGGCGCGGATCTAAGAGATGAATAGTTTCATGAGCTAATTCATATACCGTTGCATACCAAGAAGTCGATGCAACGGTACTTAAGCTAGCATACCCACCATCCAAATCAATCGTATTAGAAACATGTGGGCCTTCTGCTGCATCAGCGTTAAATTCTGGTGCCAATAGTTTTTTCTTTGAATTTCTAGGGCCAAAAATACTCTGAGCATACTTGTCAAGCTGACGCTGAAGGTTCCAAAGTTCTTGTGGTGAATCTTTTGGTAAGGATTCT
>NZ_JAGFPF010000443.1:0-1415 GCF_025962695.1 Candidatus Symbiopectobacterium sp. NZEC135
AGTGGTCGGGGGCCGTTGTCCAACTCCTCAATGCGTAGATATAACCCTTGTTCTAACCAAAGCATCACGCCTCACTCACCGTTAATCACATAAACTGCAAATGTAGTAAACGCCTATGCATAACGGCAAGTTTACCAGGATAAATTAACGCTACACCGACGGTATTAGCGCACCAGTCTGGTTTATTCAGGTTAAGTGGCAGTATGGCCCCATGCCACCATCATTCCTGTTATTTGATATCATTCATCCCCTTTGTGGGAGAACATAGTAAAAAGAATTGAATTTAAAGAGATAATTAACATGTTCACTATTAAAAATAACGACCACTCCTATTCAGCATCTTTGATAAACACCGCGTCAGCGATCTCTACGTCGAATTCAAACATCTCGTCTCAAGCTATAACATCACCTCAGAATGCTGAAGAATATCATGCTGGTTGGTCAGCTTGGGAGAAAGACGCCCGGCAAGGAGAAGGAGAAGAAAGGGATATTGCAGTGACGAAAATGCAAGATTGTTTAAAAAGAAACGCTGACTCCCTTAACTTAAGCAAACTCAATCTCAGTGCGTTACCAGATTTTATTCCTGAGCACGTTAAGGAATTACATTTAGACAGGAACAAAATTCGTTGGTTGCCTGAAAACTTACCCAAAAACCTTCATAAACTGTACGCACATGACAATCGATTAACCACACTGCCCACCAGCCTTCCAGAGACACTCTCCGAACTTTTCTTATCCAATAATGCCATAAGAGAATTTCCACGAAACCTACCATCCGGTATAGCCAAACTGGATATCAGTGATAACGGGATGGAAGGTTTTGTTAGCGATACGCCCTCTTCTCTTGTGTATCTGGATTTAAGTGGGAATGTTTTAAAGGGTTTATCCGCAGCCTTACCCCACTCAATAAAATACATCTCATTAAATGATAATAAAATAACCAAATTACCTAAAAACCTGCCAACGTCCATTCTGTATCTGAATCTAAAAAACAATTGGTTAGAATCACTGCCAAAAAACATTTTTGGCATGACAAAAGAGACAGAGATTCATCTCAACCAAAATCCTTTATCAGTAAAAACCATACTAAAACTGAATAAAATCATCAATAACGCCCACAATATCGGCCCCAGTTTTTTTTATTAAAAACAGACAAAACATTAGCAGTTTTTCACTTTCCTCAACTAACACCGTTAACTACCATAGATAGCGGAAAAGAAAAGGCCCACCGAAGTAGACCTACAGTTAAACTTGACCGCAGTTTCTTACTGCGGCAGAACCCAGGTCTGTGCAAAAGAACCCGTGCAGCTTTGCAACTTGAGTGGTTTATCAAGTCCCACTGACGTCAGGCATCTTTTTGTCTCGAAGTTTTTAACGTGGGTGGGTCCCGCGGTTAGCGCATCCCAATGCTGAGC
>NZ_JAGFPF010000444.1:0-1411 GCF_025962695.1 Candidatus Symbiopectobacterium sp. NZEC135
CCACCCACCCTTCCACGTTATCCACCGAGAAAATTTCGAAGCTGTCAGCATGGCGGAAACTGGCTTTGAGCGGATACTCCGTCTGACGGCCGCTTAGGTTGATAGGCTCGCTGTCATGCTGAAACAGGTTAATGGCGGGCACACAGTTGAGCAGAAACGCGTCCGATCGGATCTTCAGTTCGGCTGGCAATGGACGATCGAAGCAGAAATGCAGTTGGAACGAGGTAAGCGTCAGCGGCAAATCGGGCCAATGGGCGCCGGACAGTTCAAAAAACTGGAAGCTTTCTGGAAAGCAGAAATACTCCTGCAAAATGCGATAACCGGAGTAGACATTACCGGGGTACGGCAGCAGCGCGTCTTCGCGCTCAAAGCCGACCATCTTCAGCGCGCTCGCCTCCTGGCGAAAACGCTGTCCTGCTACCTCCAGCTCAATGTGCGACAGTTGACTGGCAAGCCAGAAATAGAGCTCAGAGGCGGTATAGGTATCGCCGCCGAGGTAAAAGCGCAGCTTGTCCAATTGCAACTGTTGCAGCGACTGCGGGCCATGCAGCGCGATATCAACGGTGATGGTGGAGAGATCGTTGCCGCTTTGTACATTGATGTGGCGAATGTCCGCCGGGTAAATCCACGCGTCATGACAGGTTCGAAAATGGCACACCACGTCGTCCATCGGCAAGCTATCCAGCTCACACCCTCCGGCCACGAAAGCAGGTTGTGCCAGCGCCCCAGGCAGCACCGAAAACTGCATGATGGTCATGCTCGGCACCGGGCGCAGATAGTTCGGCCACAGCATGCCCAGCAAACCGTGAGTCAGTTCGGGAAACTCATCCTCCAGCTTGGCGCGCAGGCTTCCGGTCAGAAAGGCAAACCCTTCGAGCAACCGCTCGACATCCGGGTCCGTAGTCTGCTCGGACAAAAAGCGCGTAAGCTCAGGATGGGCCTTGGCGAATTCACGCCCTTGCAAGCGCAAGAAGGTCAACTCATCCCTGAAAAACTGTTCCAATGACATAACGCCTCAATGACAGGGTCAGACCATTCGGTAATGGCGGTGGTTATCCATGTGAATGTTGAACGAAGTGACCTGCTCCAAGTCGTCCAGCTTGACGTGAGCGGTCACCTGAAATGACATCTCCAAAGGATTCGATAACGAACCCGAGTCGAGGATGTCCACATGCACAATGCGCGGTTCAAAGCGGCAAATGCACTGCCGGATCGCTTCGCAAATTTTGCCGTAGATATCTGCCCCCCCCTGCGTCGCGTCATTGAAATCAATCACGCCCAACTCAGGTGCACTGCGGCAATTGCCCGGACGGGTATTGAGCACGTTGTCCAACTGGCGTTTGATGGACAAAATCAGTGTCTCAAGCTCCGTTTCAGGGGAGGCGCGCTGCGTCTCCCCCCGAATACGATC
>NZ_JAGFPF010000445.1:0-1409 GCF_025962695.1 Candidatus Symbiopectobacterium sp. NZEC135
ACCGACACGGAACAGGCCTGGCTAACGCAGCAGCAGCGGCAGGCGCGTCTGACGGGCCTGTCGCAGGCACTGATGCTGCTCTGCACCGGTTTTACCGTTACCGCCATGCTCTGGCTGGCAGCGGCGGGGATCGGCGGTGACACACAACCGGGGGCGTTGATTGCCCTGTTTGTGTTTGCCGCACTGGCCGCGTTCGAAGCGTTAGGCCCGGTTACCGGTGCGTTTCAACACATGGGCCAGGTGATCGCATCAGCCACGCGCGTTGACCAGATTTTACGTCAGCAGCCTGCGGTGGTTTTCACAACGACAACCCCCTCCTCAGCCTCAACCGCGACGGCAACGCTGTCATTACAGCGGGTAAGTTTCACCTATCCGGGACAACCGCTGCCGGTATTACAGGACATTACGCTGGATATCGCGCCGGGCGAACACATTGCGCTGCTGGGGCGTACCGGGTGTGGCAAATCAACGCTATTGCAATTACTGACCCGCGCCTGGGATTGCGACGCCGGGGACATTACCCTGAACGGCCTGCCGCTCGCACAGTGGAGTGAACCGGCGCTGCGCGGCATGATGAGCGTGGTGCCACAGCGGATACATATTTTTAGCGCCACACTGCGTGACAACCTGCTGCTGGCTGCACCGCAGGCCAGCGATGCCCAACTGAGCCAACAACTGGAACAAGTTGGATTAGGCAATCTGTTGGAAACGTCAGAGGGCCTTAATGCCTGGATTGGTGAAGGCGGGCGTCAACTCTCCGGCGGGGAACAACGCCGCCTGGGGCTGGCTCGCGCCTTACTCCACCCTGCCCCCTTGGTGTTGCTGGATGAACCAACCGAAGGGCTGGATGCCGATACCGAGCAGAAAATACTGCATCTACTGCGTGAACACACCCACGGCAAAACGGTTCTCATCATTACCCATCGCTTGCACGATCTGGCGTCTCTGGATCGTATTTGCGTACTGGATAATGGTCGCCTGGTTGAGCAGGGTCGCCATGCCGATCTACTGGCAGCACGCGGCCGCTATTGGCAGTTCCATCAACACGCCACCCGGCAGGCATGATGCAGCTATTTCAACTGTCACCCAATACCACGCTGTTTCCTCCGGTGGAAAAAGCGTTGGCAGATCCCAACGGCTTATTGGCTTTTGGCGGAGACCTATCGCCTGCCAGAGTCTTGGCGGCGTATCGAGCCGGTATTTTTCCCTGGTACTCGCCCGGTGATCCCATTCTGTGGTGGTCTCCGGATCCCCGCGCAATATTGCATCCTGAGGCGCTGCATATCAGCCGTAGCCTGCACAAGTTCATGCGTAAGCAACCTTTTCACATCACGCTAAACTACGCGTTCGCTGCGGTGGTACACGCCTGCGCTCACGCGCGTCAGGAAGGAACCTGGATCAGCCCAGAG
>NZ_JAGFPF010000446.1:0-1408 GCF_025962695.1 Candidatus Symbiopectobacterium sp. NZEC135
ATTCGGGCCAAGCTGTTACTGCAAACCACGCAGGAATCGATTGCCAATATCGGGCGGGTGGTGGGCTATGACGACCAGCTCTATTTTTCTCGCGTGTTTCGCAAACGTGTTGGCGTTAGCCCGAGTGATTTTCGGCGTCGTAGCAGTGAAATCAATTATCCCACGGCGGCAAAAGCGGAATCGGCGAATTGGCATGGTCAACGTACGCAAGCGATCGGCGTGTAGATCATTGCTGTCAGAGGTTAAGCGAGAGGCAAGGTAGTTAGCCTTGCCTCTATCATGAGGATGATAATGTTTTATTTGAAAGATCATAGCGATTGTTAAGCAGATCATCTCTTAGTGCTTTATATTCAGTAAGTCGCTTAATGTGGATCGACTTTGAGATTAATTTTCCATTAATCTCGGTATAACTGGCTTTAATATGATCCATGATTTTTTTATGTTTGCCATTGATTGGCTGATGTATGCTTTCTGGTTTTGTTTCTAAATATTCACTCATGCGTTTTAATCCCTGAGTATGTTTATAGAAAAGAACAGAAAGAAATTTGTCTGCAATGCCTTTGCTTTCCGCTAACGTGGACGTTTCAATTTTTCTCGCTGCGACTTCGTGATGTAACTTGAGAACGCATTCGTCATTTTTAAAAGCTTTTTTGGCTAAAGCCAGGCTGAAAATCCCACATTCATAGTCACTTCTTTGTATATCCATTTGTAATACAAGTGGTTTTTTTATCGTTGGCAATTCTCGCCCAAGGGCCGAGTTAATCCTCACTGCTAACAAGGCCGGCGCTGTACAATTTAATGATGTCGGTTCAAATAAAATCATTGATAGCTGATTATCAATAAATCTTGCATCAAGCATACCCATATGCACTTTATCATCACCAGCACAGATAATATATTTATGAGAGTGATAGTCATTAGGTGAGAGTGACATCAGTTGCTCAGGCAAGTCATAAGGGGAGTCAATATATGTCAAGTTCAACCCCGGTTTTCTTCTGTTAGCCAGTGCCACTAGATGTGGCATCACGACTTGATCTGTTAGGGAAAACTTCAGATCCATCCACGTGTTATTCTCAAGGCTTTCTTCTATTTTTTCGATATATTGTTCAAGTATATTCATCGGCAAATCTTCCGCATCGCTATATGCAGGAAATGAATGTGAGGATTTGATATTACAGCCACTGACACTAAACATGAATCATCCTTAATATATAATGATAACCGAGATGGAGCCCCTGAGATAACGCAATAAGCGTAACCTAAAATTTTACACAGAGCGTTGGCAGTATTCTTTTCTTATATTTTCGAAAGCGCCAGCCATTAAAGCGCATACAGCGCTACCATCGTTGATGCTATACTCATGCTAATGCCTTGATGACAAGGACAATACTACCGAGGGGACATTCAT
>NZ_JAGFPF010000447.1:0-1407 GCF_025962695.1 Candidatus Symbiopectobacterium sp. NZEC135
CCGCATGGAAAACTGACGTTCGGCGTTTAATACTTTTCCGCTGGCACCGCCTCTTCCGCAGTTGCTCCCTCAGTGGATTCTGTGATTGCGGGAGGCGACTCTTCATCTTGGGATTCATTCAGTCCACTTAATGACATGACTTTAGCCGCAGCAATATAAATATTATTGGGCGACCATGACGACAACACCTGGTCTTTCAATTGATCCACTTGTTTGGTGTTATCGTTATGCCAAAGTGAGCGAGAAATAAGCCAGGCATTTACATCAAGATTAAGGCGCAAGTATTTCGCTCCTTTTTCCTCATTGGGTAACTCCTCAAAGGATTTACTCATTTTTTGAATTTCTGTTAAATATTCCAGATATTCAATGCGCTGCAATCCTGAAAGCTCGTTTAAATCAACCTGATTACCGCCAATGTCAGTATTTTCTTTTTTCAAAAACATTATTCACCCCGTAAGGCCCCACAGTGTGGGGCAGTGCAAGTTATCAGTCGGCAGTAATAACAACAGGCACAATGGCCGTCTTTTTACCGTCGTTGGTCATAATCACAATATTGGTATTGCCCTCTGCCACCCCAGTAACGGTAACCACGGAGCCGGACACGGAAGCAGTTGCTTTGCTGGTATCGGCGGCACCAACGTTAAACGTTGAGTCTGATGCGTTAGCGGGAACAATGGTTACAGCAATATCAGCAGATTGACCGACAGCAAGCTCAAGTGAAGTGGGTAATACCGTGATCCCGGTAACCGGCACCGCAGCATCACCAGCCTCTTCTGCAAGAGACGGTTTACCGCTATTAGTGATTTTTACCGTGCGAGTGATCGTTTCTTTTAACGGAATATTTTTGCCTAGAGACGACACCCAGCCCTTGAAAACATCCACTGCACCGTTGGGATACTTGATTTTATAAGCACGAACATCGCCCTCATTGAACCAGTCAATAAGATCTTGCTGGCCGCTTTCACCGGGTTTCCACGCGAGAGTAAAGGTGGCATCTCCGGCTGTTTTCTGCCCCTGTGCAGTGCTGGCCCAATCAGCATTCTCATCATCCAGATAAGTATCATCGAATGATTCAGCGGTCATTTCGCCGGGAACCAAATCTTTGATTTTTGCCAGCCGGGTCCACCCCGTATCACTTTGTGGATTGGTGTAAGGGTTTCCCGTGCCACCATAAATCCATAATGATGTGCCAGCCCCTTTAATCGGTTGCGTTGTAGACATAGAGTCCTCACATTTGATAGATAATTAAATGCTTAAGATCAGCGGAACCCCAGGTGATAGCCTCATCGTCGCGCTGGTAGTCATATCCCTGAGTGCTGATGCTTTCCACAAGCGCCTGCAAAGCGGGAATGTTGTTGGTTACTGGCTTGATGCGTTGTTCTATCCACTCATCCAGGGCCGTATCGG
>NZ_JAGFPF010000448.1:0-1402 GCF_025962695.1 Candidatus Symbiopectobacterium sp. NZEC135
ATCGTCGCGGATAACAGCGGACAAGGCTTTAAAGAGATCAATGAGATCAGCCCCAACCTGCGCTATGTCATTGATGAATTGGACCAGATTTGCCAACGCGATCAGGTTGAAGTCGATCTGAAACGCAAAATCCTCGACGATCTGCGTCATCTGGAAAGCGTGGTGGCGAATAAAATTAATGAGATCGAGTCCGATCTGGAGAAGCTGACCAAAGGGCGTTGATACGCTGCACGTCTCCACGTCTTTGATGGCTGCTAACAAACCCCATGCATTGACGTGGGGTTTTGTTTTTACTGTGACAGGTTTTTACGTCACTGACCTGGTGTCAGTGTACCCAATCTTCCAGCATCAACGCGGGCAGGCGTTCAAATTCCCGCACATTGTTGGTGACAAGAATCGCGCCCGTAGCCACGGCATGACCAGCAATCGCGGTATCATTTGGCCCGATGGGCGTTCCCGCTGTCGCCATCGCTGCCTTGATAGCAGTCGTCGCATCAACGGCAGCCTGGTCCCAAGGCACTACGGCATCAAGGCGAAGGCAAAACGCATCAACCAACGCAGTATGGCGCGGAGAGGCTTTTTTACCGATAGCGCCAAAACGCATTTCAGCATAAGTGATCGCCGACACCACAATACGGTGGCGGCGTAAAACAGCCTGTTCCAGACGACGAATAACCGCCTCAGGATGCTCTCGCATGATGAAAGAACAGATATTGGTGTCCAGCATGTACAGGTTGCTCATAGCTTAAAGCGGCCCTCATCGCAGACAACGTTCTCACGTTCTGTCAGGAAATCTGCATCCGCCTTTGCTTCTTGCAGAAAGGAGCCCCAACTGGGTTTGACCGGGCGCAAGATGAGCGTATCGCCCTCTCGCACGATCTCCAGTTCGGTGACGCCTTCAAAATCCATATCACGAGGCAGGCGGATAGCCCGGTTATTGCCATTTTTAAACACAGAAACGATACGCATGGTTATACCTCACTGGCCGTTCGGCCTTGATGCTTTCAACGCATATCCCAAGTATATGCAGATGCATAGCATATGTATAGCCCATGCGCGGTTATCAGCCTGCTTCAACCAACCCTGCCCACTGCTCTACCCACGGGCAGGAGAGCACTTCCGGTTCCGGGCATTCTGTCGCATCAATCTGGAGCAGATCTCCCACACGCTGAGCCCCCATCTCTTGCAACAAGGCGTCAAACTGCTGACCCGCGCCGCAAAAATGGGTATAGCTGCTGTCGCCCAGTGCAATGACGCCATAGCGCAACGCTGGCTGATGGCCACCCTTTTCACGTAGCGCAACAAACAACGGGGCGATGGAATCTGGCAGATCCCCTTGCCCGGTGGTGGACGTCACCACCAACACATACTGCTCGCGATACGCCAGCCAGGATGACAGGTC
>NZ_JAGFPF010000449.1:0-1401 GCF_025962695.1 Candidatus Symbiopectobacterium sp. NZEC135
CCTCGGCACAAGGCGTTGAGGTGTCGGGCATTTACGGCGGGCGTTATCAAGCGCGCGTGCGCGCCATCAATGCCACGGAGATCTCCAGTCTGTGGGCCAACGCGCAGGAAACTATGCTAACAGGTAAAGCGGGTAATCCGCCGGCACTGTCCAGTTTTACCACCACCGCGCTGGTGTTTGGCGTCCAGCTCGACTGGCAATTCCCCGCCGACACCGACGATACCTTAAAAACTGAGATTCAGTATTCCCTGACCAGCGACGGCCAGAATGTGTTGCTGCTGACCGATGTGGCGTATCCCACGCGTGCCTACCAGCAAATGGGGCTTAGCGTCGGTCAGGCGTTCTTTTATCGCGCCCGTATTGTTGATAAGTCGGGTAACCAGGGGCCGTGGACGGGGTGGGTTGTTGGGGAATCGAGTACCGACGTCGGAGATATCGCGGATGCCATTTTGGAGGAGGTTGAGGGCTCCGATGCCTGGCAGTCTCTGGTGACCAATATTGCTACAAACACCCAGCAGATCGCTGATGGCATGCTCTCCAGTATTGAGCAGGCAAAAGCCATTTTGCGTAATAGCTTGACCATTGACGAGGAGTCTCGCAGATGGCGTAGCGAAAATGGTGCTCGTGTGGCAGAAATCGCCGATACACGCGCGGCGGTCGCCAATGAAGTTGAAGCGCGTACTATCGCGTTATTGGAGATGCAAGCGCAGATTGGCTCAACACAAAGTAACCTGAACTCATTGCAGCAGACGGTTACCACGTTGGAAAAGACCACTGCGCAGAATGTGGATAGCCTCAGTAGCAAAATGCGTGCAGCGGAAGGGGAAATCGACGGGCTTTCTACCGCTGTTGGTGGCTTACAGACTACAGTGACGCAGCAGGGAAATACGCTAACGTCGCAGGGGCAATCGATCACGCAAATCACTGCCTCGGTTGGAACGGCTCAGACAGCGGCTGATAGCGCCAAATCTTCCGCTGCTGCCGCCCAACAGGCGGCAACGAATGCGGCTGCGGCGGCGGGTAATAAAGGTAAAGTGATCTATGGCACCGCAGAACCTGCGGTGGCGGATCGCCTGACACAAAACGTGTGGATCGATACGACAAATAGCATCAATACCCCAAAACGATGGACGGGCTCGGCATGGCAGGCCGTTACCGATAAGGCCGCCACAGACGCGGCTGCGGCAGCAAAATCCGCCGCCAGTGCAGCGGCTGCGGCACAGTCTACGGCTAACGGCGCAGTGCAGAGTGTCAATGCGGTATCGGCAACGGTGACGCAGCAAGGCAACACGATTACGGCGCAGGGAACGCAGATTAGCCAGCTAACCGCGACAGTGAACGGTGCCACAACGAAGATCAGTGACATTAGCCAAGCGGTTAATGGCATTGACGGAAAATTGT
>NZ_JAGFPF010000044.1:0-33503 GCF_025962695.1 Candidatus Symbiopectobacterium sp. NZEC135
CACATAACGAAATGTTCGTTGCTCCATGTCAACATTTGCTAACTCAGGTAATCATTCACCGCGTAACTTTTCAGATTCCACCGACGCTAAAATACAGGTAAAGCCAATACACTATAGTGGCCATGTTTGAGTTAATATCTTGGAAAATAACTATAAAAGAGGGTCGTTATGGCATGTTATCAATGGCGTTCACTCGCCCTAATGGCGACACTGATTGCCGTATCCGTCAGTGCCTGTGTATCACCGACGCATTATGCTTGAGAGCCGGGTCCACGAAATGCCCGACGCCATTCGCTCGGGCTCAGGTTAAAACGGGCCTTGAAACGCTGTCGAAATGAAATCGGCGAAGCAAACCCCGCCATCTGCGCCACGGCCTCGACGCTATGATCGCTGCTTTCCAACAGCATCTGGCTGCGCTGCAATCGCTCTGCGGTAAGCCAGTCGCCCACCGTCATGCCGGTTGCCTTGATAAAGTGGCGGGTAAAAGTACGGCGACTCATGCTGACAACAGCCGCCAGCGCATCCAGAGAGTGCGGTTGATCGAGATGGCTGCGCAGATAATCCAGCAGCGCATTAATATGCGTGTCTCGCGTGGTTTGCGGCACCGGGCGTTCAATAAACTGAGCCTGTCCCCCCTCTCGATAAGGGGGCACCACCATGCGACGTGCCACCCGATTAGCCAATGCGCTGCCACAGTGACAACGGATAATATCCAGACAGCAATCAATCCCTGCCGCCGTTCCGGCAGAGGTGATCAGGCGATCGTCACGGGTATACAGCGCATTGCTGTCCAATTGCACATCGGGAAAACGACGGCTGAAATCGCGCTCAAACTCCCAATGGGTAGCCGCACGTCGTCCTGCTAATAATCCAGCATAGGCCAGCACGTAAGTGCCGAGGCACAGCCCCACCACTTCCGCACCGCGCTGCCAGGCGCGAACCAGCGCCGCCAGCAGTTCAGCCGCGGGTTTCTCATCAGGGTGATGCCAAAACGGAATAATAATGATATCGGCGGTTTCCAACAGCGCCAAACCATGCTCCACCTCAATCGAAATCCCGCTATCGGAGCGCACCTTTCCCGGCATTAGTGCACAAATCTGCATCTTAAACCGACCCGGCTCCGGCAATGCCTTGCCGAAGACCATGCTGGGTACAGAAAAATGAAACGGGCTGAATCCTTCAGTGGCAACAATGACAACGCGTAACGCGGACATAGGCTATTTCCTGTGGCATATCGGTTTGCGGGCTACGGGCCATTGTCGTCACCAACACCTTCAAAGCGCGAGCATTTCCCCATCGTCGGGAATCAACACACGTTGTTCAATGCGGTTTTCCCGACAGTATTCGCGCAGTTCGGCGCGGCTAAGCAGGCAATGGTTCACGGCCTCCATGTGTGAGGCCACGACAATACTCTGCGGCAGCAGATCAAGCGTTCGGCTGGCATCCTCTTTTCCCATAATAATCGGGCCAAACCCCTCTACGGTAGCGCACCCGATATTCAGCACGATCACCTCGGGTTGGTAACGCTCCAGACTGTCGACATAAGGGGGAGCCCATACAGTGTCGCCCGCAATATAAAGGCGCTTTTCTCCTGCGCTGTCAAACACCAGCCCGCAGGTTTCTCCCATACGCGCCGCCAGATCTGGGTTAGCATAGAGGGTATCGCTGCCATGCTGCCCGCCGGTTTTCCAAAGCCTGATACCCGCCAACGTATTCTCCTGTGCCAATACCTGCACCTGTGAGAACCCCTGCGAGCGAATCAATGCGGCATCCCGTTCATTTTGGGTATAAATCGGCATGTCCTTGGGGATATGACGCTGCGCGGCATCATCCCAATGGTCGGAATGGGTGTGCGTTACAATCACTGCATCCACATCCAACAGGGCTTCTAACGACAAGGGCAGCGACACCATCGGATTGCGTAGCCAGGAACGTGCGGTTCCGGCAAAACCTGCCCAGGCTTCTTTCTCCGCCAGCATAGGGTCGATCAGGAAAGAGGTTCCGGCATAGTCTACCTTCAGCGTGGCATTACGAATTTGCGTCAATTTCATGGAAAACTCCCGTGGATAACATCCATCAAGACAGTGTGGGCATCAATGGTTTGCAGTGTAAAGCGCACAAAGAAAACGCGTAAGTTGCCCGCAGGCCATAGATCGATGGAATTGGGACAATCCGAGTAACGCGGCGCGATGGCGTCATTTTTTCAATCCCTATAAAGGTGTATTTTTATGCCTGAACGCCAATTTTAATTAAAAATAGAATCGAGATTACTAATTTGATTCACGCTGAATGCGCACACACATCAATTATTCGCTGACAGTGACATGATAATTTAACCTTACCTTTCCACGGTGTATTCATAGACCCAATAATAAAGAAAAACGCAATGAGCGAAAAAATAAGAAAACGCTGGCAACGCCGCCCCGGCACCACGGGGGGAAAATTGCCATGGAATGACTGGCGCAACACGTTAACCTGGCGCAGAGCGACGCAAATACTGTTATTGGCCATCAATATCTATATCGGCGTGACGTTCTATTTCTGGGTGCGCTACTTTGAAACCGGCGGTGACAGCGTTTATCTGCCCAGACCCGGTGGTATCGAAGGGTGGTTACCCATTGCCGGACTAATGAATATCAAATACCTGTGGGAAATGGGACGTTTGCCACCGATTCATGTTGCCTCGATGCTGCTGCTTGTTGTCTTTATTATTACTAGCCTGCTAGTGAAAAAATCATTCTGTTCCTGGCTTTGCCCTATTGGGACATTTTCAGAATTGATTGCTGCCCTCGGCAAGAAAATATTCAAACGGCATTTCACGCTGCCAACCTGGCTGGATATTCCTCTGCGCGGTTTGAAATATCTGCTATTAGGTTTTTTCCTTTATATCGCGTTATCGATGCCAGCGCAGGGCATTTATATGTTTCTGATGTCTCCTTATGGTCTGATTGCCGATGTCAAAATGCTCGGTTTCTTCCGTAATATTGGCAACATTACACTGGGCGTTATTATTGGCTTCACCGTTATCAGTCTGTTCGTCCGGCATTTCTGGTGCCGCTATCTCTGTCCCTATGGCGCGCTGCTGGGCCTGTTTTCGCTGTTGTCACCGGTAAAAATTCGCCGTGACGCTAACAGCTGTATCGACTGCGGCAAGTGTGCCAAAGCGTGCCCCTCCCATATTCCCGTCGATAAGCTTATTCAGGTGAGAACCGCCGAATGTAATGCCTGCATGACCTGCGTCGAATCCTGTCCGGTAGCATCAACGTTAAGCTTATCGCTGTTGAATGCACCGCGCTCAGCGGCAAAAGTTGAAGACGCGCATCGCCCACTGTGGCAGCGGACGGCGCTCTCCGGCGCGATGATGACACTCCTGATTCTCAGCATTCTTTTTGCCACCGTTGGCTTCGCCATGTTGATCGGTGTCTGGGATAGCCCTATCCCCGAACAGATGTACTTCAAGCTTATTCCTGGTTCACAATCCATCGGTCACCCCTAACCGCCAAAGACCAATTCCCCCTTAACACAGGGGGAATTTCCCTTCATTAAGCATCGCGTAAATATTGTTTTACCTTCTGATTAATAAGGACAATTTTACGTAATAAAAGATGAACAAATATTAATGTTACGTCACTTGCGATGTTTGATAATAAGTCTCATTATTGCTTTCGTTATCATCATGGCCGCTCAAGAATTAGCCATGATTTCTTTGGCTGCGAATAAAGAGAATCTTCCCATGAGAAACATGAAAGCAAAATGTCGTTCTTTCCTGCGCGATGAGAGCGGTGTGACTGCCATTGAATACGGCATTCTGGCCGCTGCAATGGCAGCAGCCATTGGCGCTATTTTTGGCGGCGATGGCATCTTTGTAAAAGCACTGAATGAGAAATTCAGCGCCATCGCCGATCAGATCACCAGCGCAGGCACTAGCACCGGTGGCGGTGCGGCTTCCGGCGCGAAATAAGCACGAGATGGCGGTCAACGCACAGTGGCTGCAAACAGCACTGCTGCTCGGGTGTCTGGCGTGGTGTATCAGTACCGATCTGCTCGTGCGGCGCATCGCCAACCGGGCGGTATTGATTCTGCTGTTGGGCTGGTTGCTGTTTGGCATCACGGATGTGGTACGACTCGGCGGAGGCAACAACGCCGCGTTACAGGGAATGCTGTGGGCGCTTCCAGGTGCCGCAGTGGTGCTGGTGGTCGGGTTTATCCTGTTTCTCACCGGACGGTTAGGTGCTGGCGATGTCAAGCTGATGAGCGTGCTGTGCCTGTGGGTAGGCTCGGGCCATCAGATCGTTTTTGTGCTGGTGACCGCGCTGGCAGGGGGTGTTTTGGCGCTCACCCTGCCGCTGTTCAACACCGTTCCCACCGCCGTGGCACTGGGTATACAAGCAACTAATCGGCTGTTTAACAGCCGATTACCGCTACCTCCCACACTGCCTGCCGATCTTTCTCAGGGTATACCTTATGGCGTCGCCATTGCCTTTGGCGCGATGTATGTCCTTATTTTTCCTTTGTTTTAATTTCGGTTGTTCTACATTCGACCGTTTTACATTTGAACGTTTTAATCCGTCGCAACATGAAGACGCACACGCTAAAGCAGGCAAGCTGAATGAAAGTAAACGCTACCTATGTACTGGCAGGCGCTCTGGTACTGGCAGGACTCGTTGCGCTAATGGTTCGCAGCCATCTCGCCGCAACGCCCCCTGCACCGCCGTCGGTGGTAATTAAAGCCCCGGAACAAACCGCGATTCTGGTGGCGGCGAAAGATTTGCACCCCGGTGACTTTATTGACACGACCTCGCTGAGTTGGCAGGTGGTGGAGGGAACGGTTTCTCGCAATTTCAACTTTATCCGTGGCAAAGACAGCCAGTCACTGCTGCTGGGTGCTACGTTGCGTGAACCGGTTGCGCAAGGAGCGCCGCTGACCAGTAACGTATTGGTCAAGCCCGGCGAACCCGGCTTTGTCGCCGCCGTGCTGCGCAAAGGCATGCGAGCCATCTCCATTCCGACCAATGCGGTAGCCAGCAACTCAGGTCTGGTGGCCGCGGGCGATCGCGTTGACATCATTCTGAGTCTGCGACGCGATGAGCAGCCTGAACTGCCGCCAAGCCGCACACAGCCAGTCGTCAGGCCGCTATTAGCATCCCAGACGATTGCCCGCGATCTGCGAGTATTGGCGCTGAATAACCAAACCGACACCGATGTGCGTCCACGCCGCGATGTGGAAGAGGACAGCGCTCAGGACGCCAACGTGCGCAGCCGCACGCCCGCTACGACGAGCAGCACACGGACTCAAAGCTACCAAACGGTCACCGTTGAAGTGACCCCCGAACAGGCAGAAGTGCTGGCGGTTGCGAAAGAGGTGGGAATGTTGCACCTGGCGCTACGCAGTGCCACGCCGGATGCCCAAGATGAGAAACAGGGCCACTCTCGCGTCACCACCCTGTCGCAAAGCACCACGATTTATAACGGACTATCCAGCCATCAGGTGAAAGTGTATCACGGCGAGCAGAAGGGCGTGCTGGTGTTCCCCGCCCGCTGACGAACTGCATTCAGGCAGCCTGGCAATGCCGCACGGCGGGCTGTTGATGGAACCATAAAAGCCATAACGGAATTAACGTAAATGACGATGTTTTCGCTGTATTTGAAATCGCACCTTCGGGAAACATGCAAACGATTACTCACTGCAAGTCTGATCGGTACTGCGTTACCCATCGCCGTAGTGATGCCCACTGGCGCACTGGCTGCAGGGGTATCAGAAGTGGCGGAAACCAATGTGGTGCATCTGACGGTTCATCAAGGACGCCTGTTGCAACTCGATGGCTTGCCGGACAGCGTGCTGGTGGCAGACCCCAATATCGCCAGCTTCGAACTGCCTTCTCCGGGCAACCTGTTTGTCTACGCCAAAAGCGTCGGCACCACCACGCTCTACGCCATGGATGAAAACGGCACGGTGATCAACGCCATCCGTCTGGTGTCCGAGCACGATTTAAAAGCGCTGGGCGAGCGGATTAAACGCGAGTTTCCCGGCGCGGATATCCAGTTAGAAGCCTCCATCCCGAGCGGCGTGATTGTGCGTGGCAGCGTAGACACCCCGCAAGATGCAAAACGCGTCATCGACAGCGTGCAGGCATACATTAGCGCATCCGCCGGTGCACAAGGTGGCGGCGGCAGCGGTGGCGGCGCTGAAAAACTGCCGGGCAGCAGCGAATCCTCCGCCAAAGTGATTAACCAGCTCAAGATCAAAACGCCGTCACAAATCAACATTCAGGTGCGTGTGGTGGAAGTCTCGCGCAAATTGACCAGCGAACTGGGCTTTAACTGGGCAGCTTCACTGAGCACCGGCAGCGGCAACATCAACGCAGGCAGCGGAACGCGATTGGGGCTGTTTGACTCCGCCACCGGGCGCTTTAGCAACCCCACCGACGCCGGTTTCTTAAGCTTTGGCCGCTCACGCTTAAGCGGCTTGTTAACCGCGTTAAACCAGCAGGGCATGGCGACGGTGTTGGCTGAACCTAACCTGACCGCAATGTCCGGCGAAACAGCCGCCTTTGCCGCGGGTGGCGAAGTGCCTATCGTGCTTATCACCAACAACAGCGTCAGCATCGATTACAAATCTTACGGCGTGATCTTGCGTATGACGCCAACGCTGCTGTCCGCCAACCGCATCAGCCTGCACATTGCGCCGGAAGTGAGCGAATTGACGGACGTCGGCGCAGTAGACATTCCCGGCGGCTCGCGCGTACCGGCACTCAAAGTGCGTCGCACCGATACCACGGTAGAACTGGCCAGTGGGCAAAGCTTCGCACTGGCAGGTATGTTGCGCAGCGCCAACGGACAAACCGTGACCGGCGTACCGGGGTTAAGCAGTATTCCACTATTGGGGCGCGCCTTTGAAAACGAATCCACCAGCCATGAAGAAACCGAACTGGTGATCATCGCCACTGCCTACGTCGTTGAGCCGGTCAATGCCGGTGAACTGCAAACACCAGGGCAAGGGGTAAGAACGTTGGATGCCGTCACACCGAGCTTCGGCTCCGTCGGCTACCTCTACTAACCCTGGATGACAACGGTGAAAAACATGAATAACCACACGATAACCCGCACCTCGCACACGCTGTTCTCCATGACGCTCTGCGCCTGCGCGCTGTTATTGGCCGCGTGCGGCGACAGCAGCATCAATAAAATGCGTGCCGATCGTTTCGAACAACCGGCCCTCAAACCGATCGAAGTCCGCCCTACTTCGCTGGCGGTTACGCTGGCGGTGGCACCTAACGGGCGCGGCTTTACGCCCGAATCGCTCAAGCAGCTTAATGTCATGCTGAAAGATCAGGGGCGTCTCGCCAAACAAACCCTGACGCTTATCCCGCATTCAGTACGTGGCGAGCAAATGGCAGACCGCCTGGCCGTGGTGCTGAAAAATGCCGGGGCTGACGCGCGCAACGTGAAGCAATTACGCCGTTCGACAGCAAGCGGCCAAACCGGCGATCTGGAAGTGATTTCAGAAGCGCTGGCGGTGAAAACCACGCGCTGCGAAGTGAACAATCCCGACCAGTTGATGGTGAAACCTTTTGAAGGCATTGGCTACCTGGGATGCGCCACACAAAACAACCTGGCGAAGATGGTGGCTGAACCGCGCGATCTGATCCAGGCCAAGGCGCTGGACGCTGCTGATGGCGTCACCGCCGTGAATAGCATCGAACGCTATCACAAAGGTGAAGTGAAAGAGCTCATCGACATTAACTTTGACGAAGATTAAAGGCGAGGCATTCCATGAGCGACATTACCCTTACCGATGGCGAAGCGTTGGCACAACCGCTGGTCGCCTTCGTGCATGACGCCCGCGAGGCGGCAGACGTCAGCGATCTGCTCTCGCGCCTGAACCAGCAGGCCGTACCGGTACTGTGCGGCGGTATAGCTGGCGCACGCCAATGGTGCGAGCTGAATGTACCGCCGCGTATCCTGCTGGTGGATCTTGATGACACCCACTGGCCGCTGCCCGCACTGGAAGAGCTGCTGGGTGTGTGTGGCCCCACCACCCAGGTGGTGGCGGCAGGCAAAGCGCAGGATATCGGCCTGTACCGCGCACTGCTCCAGATTGGCGTGGTGGATTACCTGGTCAAACCCTTCACCCTCGACCTGCTGGCGACGACGCTCGCCAAGTGCGAAGGCCAACAGGCCGGGCCGGAATACGCCCGCATGGGCAGAACCATCGCCGTGGTCAGCGCCAGCGGCGGTTGCGGCGGCAGCACCGTAGCGATGGGGTTGAGCCGCTTGCTCTCCAGCGAACGCCATCTGCCCGTTGCGCTGGTGGATTACGACCGCCGTAATGGCGATCAGTTGTTGCTGCAAGGACAAACGGAAGACGGTGGGCTCGCGGCGGTGCTGGAAACGCAGGAACTGGATACCCGTTTGCTGCAACGCGCCCTGCTGCGCGTGGATACTCGCCTACATATGCTGGCGCAAAAGCCAACGCTGGGCGATCTGAGCCCGGTTGAGGTGGATAACGTGCTGAATCTCGGCGGCGTGCTGTGTCGCATGTTCAATCAGGTGATTTGGGATTTACCGAACAGCTACCCAACCGGCGCGCTGGAAGTCCTGTCCTATGCGGATCTGCGCATTATCGTGACCGAATTAACGCTGCAAGATGCGCGCAATGTGCGCCGAATCCTGCACGAGATCGGTGATGAAAGCGAAGGCCAGCGCCTGCTGCTGGTGCATAACCAGAGCCGCTTTGCCAACGCCGCCCCGCTCACCCGCGACCAGTTTGAACAGTTCACCGGGCGCAAGATTGACGTGGTGTTGCCGCATGCCGGTCACGCGCTGGCACACAGCCTGACGCTGGGCGCACTTAATCTGACCGCGGCCCCCGCCTTCTTGCAGGGCTTGCGCCAACTGGTCGATCTGGCCTGCGGCGTGCGCGCCAGACCGGTAGAAAAACGCTGGTTTACACGCTGGTTAAAACGCGCCTGATGCGGCGTTTTCGAAAAGGTAACTGACCATGTTGATTCGCAGAAGCCAGCAGCAAAAGCAGGACGCCAACAAAGGCGTACCGCAAGCGACACCGACTGCCACCGTCACAGAGCTGAAGACGCGCCCGGCGGCAGACACCCGCCCACAGACCAGCGCCAGCCCGGCGGTGGCACCTACCGCGACGCCGCGTCAAACGGACAATCGTACCAGTCAACGCCGTCTGATCCGCGCACAGCTTTACGATCAGATCGATGCGGGTAAAGCGGCCATGATGGGCCGCGACAAGCTGCTGGCTCAAATTGAAACCGTGATTCGCCGTATTTGCGACGAACAACGCCTCCAGCTTTCGCGTCAGGAAGAAGAAGCCATCGCCGCCGAAATGCTGGATGAAATGACCGGTATCGGACCGATTCAGCCGCTGCTGGCCGATGACACCGTCAACGATATTCTGGTTAACGGCGCACAGCAGGTGTTTATCGAGCGTTTCGGCAAACTGGAGCTGTCACCGATTACCTTTATCGATGAAGAGCACGTGTTCAACACCGCGCAGCGCATTGCCGCAGCGGTAGGGCGGCGTATCGATGAAGCCAGCCCAATGGTCGATGCGCGCTTGCCCGACGGCAGCCGCGTTAACGTGATCACCTACCCGCTGGCGATCGACGGTACCACCATTTCGATCCGTAAATTCATGCGACGTAACCTGTCGCTGGAAACGCTGGCGGAACGCCGCTGCATGTCCTACGCCATGGCGGATGTGCTGAATAAAGCGATGCAGGCCCGCGTAAACGTCATCGTGTCGGGCGGTACTGGTGCCGGTAAAACCACGTTGCTCAACGCGCTGTCGCAGAAGATCGGCAGCACCGATCGCATTATCACCATCGAAGATGCCGCTGAACTGCAATTGCAACAAGAGCACGTGGTGCGGTTGGAAACGCGCCCGGTCAGCGCCGAAGGCACCGGACGCGTCGATCAGCGCGATCTGATGCGTAACGCGCTGCGTATGCGCCCGGATCGCATCATTCTGGGTGAGGTGCGCGGCGGCGAGAGTTTCGACATGTTGCAGGCGATGAACACCGGCCATGACGGCTCGCTCTGTACCGTGCATGCCAACACCTCGCGCGATGCCATCCAACGTCTGGAAAACATGGTGATGATGGCCAACATGCAGTTGCCGCTGATGGCTATCCGCCGTCAAATCGCCAGCGCCGTGCATTTGATTGTGCAGATTGAACGTATGCGTGACGGCATGCGCCGCGTAGTGTCGATCACCGAAGTGTGTGGCATGGAAAATGAAGTGATCCAGCTTCAGGATCTGTTCAGCTTCCAGATCCAGGGCATGGATAGCCAAGGCATGCTCACCGGCGAATACGTGCAGCACATTCAGCGCCCGCAGTTCTACAGCGACAAAGCGCACCTATTCGATGCGCAGTGAAGATCGAAGGAGAGCCGATGAGTGATGCACGCCTGAATCTGATCACCCTGCTGATATTTTGCTGCGTCTTTGCGCTGGTACTGGTCATCGCCGCCTGGCAGAAAGCACGCCGGCTTCGTCAACAGCGCGAACAACGCTGGCAACAGGTGTTACAAGAGGTCAGCCCCGCCGCCGCCGAGATAACCTCCGACTCCATCCTGCGCGATGAAGTCACGACACCGTTTATGCGAGTGCCACTGCTGGGACGTGCGCTGGCGATCCTTTGGGCGCAGTTAGCGTTTATCGGCTGGAAAAAAAATCTGGCACAGCGTGCCTTAGCATTGGGCGCAATCAGCCTGCTGATTGGCATGATCATGGGACAACGAACCCTGCTGCCGTTGACATTAGGGTTAGTCTTTTCCCTGCTGCTGTTTGTCAGCACCGCCGTACTGCTGTTCCGCTCCACGCTGCAAAAGCACCTGAAAGCGCTGCGCGAAAGCCTGCCGGAAGCGATCGATGCCATTACCCGCAGTTGCCGCGCAGGCGTGCCCGTGGCGAATACCTTCGCCATCGTGGCAGAGCACCTGAGCGGCCCGCTAGCCAACGAATTCAAAACCATCGATCACTGGCTCAAGCTGGGCATTCCCTTACGTCAGGTGATTCAGACCTCTGCTACACGGGTGCCGATGGCGGAGTACCGCTTCTTCGTGGTGATCCTGATCATCAACCAGGAAGCCGGTGGCCGGTTGGGTGAGACGCTGGAGCGGCTCTCTGCCACGCTGCGCGACAGGCGCGAACTGCAACTGAAAGTGCAGTCGAAAACCTCAGAAGCGCGCGCATCAGCCAAGATTGTCGCTGCGCTGTTCCCCTGCTGTCTCGCCTATTTGTACATGAAGTCACCGGAAGATTTCAGCTTTTTGTTCTCCGACCCGGTGGGCACCTCGGTGCTGATTTACGCCCTGTGCAGCGTTTCGCTGGGGATGTTGGTGACCCATTTGATGGTCAAGCGGGTTGGATAAGAGAGAGCCGAAATGACGTTATTGAGCGACCCCTTACTGCTGCTGGCTCTGATACTGATCATCACCGGTATCCTGCTGGGCCGTGCACAACATCAAGCACGCCAGTACAAGCTGTTGGAAAACCGCCTGCGCGGGCACCTGCCTGAAGTGAGCCGCGAGACGGACTCACAAGACACTATCCTGCGCGGTCAGGGCACCACGCTATCCCCCTGGTTGGAAACACTGCTGCGTCCGCTCGCGGTACAGGGCGAACGGCTGGCTGGTTCAGAGCGCGATCGCCGCAACCTACGCCGCATGTTGGATCTGGCGGGTATACGCCGTCATGAAGCAGTGGGCTGGCTGGTGATGGGCAAATTTATCACTGGTGCGCTGATTGCCATGCTGCTGGTCTGGGGATGGCTACCCGCCGCCGATCGACTCGGTCTGACGGGCGTTGCCACTGGCCTTATCGGCTTTTTTGTCGGCACGCTGTTGCCCGAATGGTGGCTGCGTTGGCGTGCCACCAGCCGGGGCGAAAAGCTGGCGCGCGCGGTACCGGACGCGCTTGACCTCATGGTGGTCTGCGCCGAAGCGGGCTTGCCTATAGGGCGTGTGCTGCATGTGGTATCGAAAGAGCTGGGCCTTTCCTCACCGGAAATGGCGGATGAACTGCACTACACCGCCGCCGAATTACAGATCTTGTCCGATCGTACCTTGGCGATGATGCACCTGGCAGAGCGCACCCGCGTCAGCGAAATCGAAAGCATGGTCGCCACCCTGATTCAAGCGGAACGCTACGGCACCCCGCTCTCTCAGGCGCTGCGCACGATTGCCGACGAAAGCCGCAAGACACTGATTTTAGGGCTGGAAGAGAAAGCGGGCAAGCTGCCCGCCCAGCTCAGCGTGCCATTGATGACGCTGATCCTGCCACCGATTATCGCCATTATGGCCGCCCCCGCTTTGGTGCGTGTGGTGCGCCTGTTGTCACAATGAACCCCCGATGGAGTCCGTGAAGATGTTTGGTCAGATAACCTTGAGTAACAAAACGGCTTACCGCCGCCGCACCTTCTCATTGACCGTGTTGCTGCTCAGTATGGTGCTGGCCGGTTGTGGCAGTTCAATGGCGATCAAGGGAAACAAAGACGAAGGTCTGCGCCTGGCGCGTTTACTGCGCGATCAGGGGCGGGTCGAAGCCGCGACCGACGTCTATACCCGCTTGGACAGCCGCAACATGCTAAAAGGCCCAGAGATGCTGGAATACGCCAGCGTTGCCGCACTGGCGCGCTCCCCGCAGCAAACGCTGGAGCTGTACAGCCGGGCACGTCAGTCATTAGGCGGCGACACGGACAAGATGTCGCCCGAAGAAGCACTCGCCGTCTGCCTCGGCATGGGCCGCGCCCAGTTAGCGCTGGGGCGTAACACCATGGCGCAGAAAGATTTCACCTGTGCACTGAAAGCGCAACCAAACAACACGCTGGCGCTTAATGGCATGGGCGTGGTGATGGACAGCGCGGGACAGCACACACAGGCACGCCAGATATTTGAAAAAGCCTTGCAGGTAAACCCGGCAGATGTCTCCGCCCTCAACAATCTGGCGCTCTCCTGGCTTGCCAGCGGCAACCCGGACAAAGCCATTCCGTTGCTGCGCTCTCTGGATGACGGCAACACCACCGGCAAACTGAATCTGGCGCTGGCGTATCTCGCCAGCGACCGGGAAGAGGAGGCGCGCACGGCACTCGGTGCTATCGCCCAGCCACAGCGGATTGATTCGTTGATAGCCTCGCTGCGCCAGCGTTTACAACAGATGCAACAGGATAAAACCCGTGGTGAAACGCTGCTGGCCTCCAGCCGCCAACGCCTGCAACTGAGTAACCCAGAATAATGGCACGCCTGCGCGATACGTTCCGATATCACGCCGAGCGCTGGCGCACCGCGCACGGCGTGGTCGCGACCGAAGTGGCCTTTTTGGTTCCGGTTGCGATGGTCGGCGTGATGATGCTGTTTGAGCTGGCGCGTATCGGGCTGGTGATCGCGGTCGGCAGCGCGGCGCTGGATAAAGCGGTGCAGAGTTTCCGCCTCGATAATCTCAACGCGGCCAGCCCGGAGCAGATGAGCACGCGCTTGAAAACGCGCATGGTGGATTCGGCCTATGGCTACCTCAACGCCGACAACCTTACCGTCAATGTGCTGCATTTCGAAAACCTGAACCAGTTGGGGGGATTTACCGCCAGCGGTACGACATCAAACGAGGCGCAAAACGACGAAGAGAACACCACCACGCTACCGGTGTGGTCCGTTACCGTGCAGATTGAAAAGGCGTTTATCACGCCGCTGCCGGAAGTGTTAACGCTAGGCACCACCTTCCGCTACCAGTACAAGCACGTGTTTGGCACGGAGCTACGCAATGACTAAGACGCTGTTGCGCTACCTGAAACGCTTTCACCGCTCATGTCATGGGGTCGCCGCCGTGGAAACTGCACTGGCGTTTCCGATTGTTCTGGCGATTGGCTCGCTCTGTGCCGACATGTACAGCGTTGGTCTGGAGCGCTCTCGTATGGAGCAGCGCGCGGGTGCCATCGTCTCAATACTGGCGATGCAGCAGGATCTGACAGAAACCGGGTTGCAGGGGTTACTGGATACCGTACTGCCCACTCAGGGATTGGGGAGTTATCAGCTACTGATCAGTAACGTGCGTCAAACTGGCGATCTCTATTGGCAACTGAGTCGTGGCACGGCGAAAGGGCTATGCGTAGGCAGTGAGACTCAACCCAATACGCCCTATCTGCCAGACCTGCCCGAGCGCGATGCCAAAAAAGGCAACAAGAATACCTCCATGCTGGTGGTAGAGATTTGTCGTCAGGGCAAAGACGTCGCCCTGCTGGGCGGCATGTCATTAGGCGGCTTGTTGCACGCCACGGCAATCAATCGGGTTGCCATCGGCGTCGTGGATTTAGATGAAACCCTGAGCAAAGAAGCCGGGTTGGATAACGATAAAACATAACGACGCGTGACGGGCAAAAAGACCCACCATAACCACGCGCACCGACACAGAGCCATGTCGTATTTTTCCCGCTTATTCGGGCGGGATAGCTATGCACTAAATTTGGTCACTCAGGATAATGAAAGATGAAAAAAGCGATTAAAAACAGTGAACTGAAAAAAGACAGCCGTCGCGCGCGCCCTTTTTGGCGCGCCGCGCTGTCCGCTTTTATTCATCAGGAAACCGGCGCAGGCACGGCGTTCTACGTGCTCGGCACCATGGCACTGCTGGTCAGCGCTGCCTTCATTGTCGATACCTCAACGGCCACTGGCGATGCCACGCAGATCAAGCGCGCAACAGACGCCGCCGCGCTGGCTGTCGCGCATCAGGCCACGATCAACGGCGATGAGTATGACCCAGAACAGATTAAAGAACTGGCCTATCAATACGTCAAAAGCAACCTCGGGTTAAACAACGCCCTCGACAATAAACTCACTCGTGAAGACGTCACCGTCACGGAAGGGCGTAAAAACAACACGCGCAAACTTTACACCGTCGAAGCCAGCTTCAACACCCAGCCTAATCTGATGAATTTAGGCGCTCGAAAGCAGGCGGTGCACTCAACAGCAGAAGTGATCAACCGACCAACGGAAATCGCCTTCATGATGCCCGTCACCGGTGAAATGAGCGATGCCGATATCAGCGCACTGAAAAGCGTCAGCCGCAAATTTGTCGAACGCATGCTGAGCAGCGCCGATGGCAAGCGGGACAACCTATGGCTCTCGCTGGTGCCTTACAGTCAGTCAGTAAACGTGTATGACGCAGAAGATACCAACCGCATTCGCCGCTGGGCAACACCTACCGCGCTCAACCCGATAGAGCTCACCACGCTGTTTCGCACGGGCTATCGCGGTTTAGACGATCGCCGGATCCCCGACAGGCGCGCAAATTTGCTGTGCATGTACCGTGGTCTGGGCGCAGAAGAAAACTTCTTTTGGGATGAGCCGCCGGTGGCGCAGTTTGGCGTCTATTACCGTCACGATCTGCCGCAGAACGGTAGCCCCGGCGCAGCACCGATCTCCTGGGTCGGGCCCAACCCTGATTTCGGCCAGGCCAGCGGTGCTAACGATACGCGCTGGATGGTTGCCGATCGCGGCTGCCCCAACGCCGCACTGCTGCCGCTCACTAACGAACAAACCAAACTGGAGCAGCGTATCGCTCAGTTTACCCCGCGTTTCAATGTTAACTATGCCATTGCCATGGGCTGGGCTGCCGCCGCGCTGTCACCCAATATGCGCGGTTCGGAAGGCTGGGGCGATGCCAAGCTGCCGCTCGATTTCAATCAGGACGGCAAGGGCGACGGACAAAAAGTGATTGTGATGATGGCAAACACTGTCGGCAACTGGTTCGACACCGACAGCTACAACTTTAAGCGCAACCAATTTTCCGGCAGCACCGGATCAGAAGTTTCACGCCAGTTTGCCCGCAAACGCTTTCGCGATCTGTGTGACAGCTTCCGCGTGCACAATCTCAAATTCTATTTTGTGGGTATTCGCCCCGGCGATCCGGAGGATTTCGGCCGCAACCTGTTTGACCAAGAAGCCACACCGGGCCTGCTTATTTGCACCGAAGGCGAGAAACGCATGAGCTTTGTGGATGGCGCAGGGTTCGGCGCAGAGGGCGTCGAAGATCAACTGATTCAACGACTGAATCGCATCGCCAGCCAGATCGAAACCGAAGGCGGCTACGTACGGTTGGTGGAGTAAGCACCGTATTTCGCAAGCCACACGCGATTTGTTTCTTTTATAAGGACACGACACCATGACATTTTCCCGTTCCAAAGCCGGTACTGCACCTGCGCGCCCACCCCGTCAGGCATGGGTGTTGGAACCGCGCATGATGTTCGACGCCGCTGCCATCGCCACCGCGGATGCCGTTGCGGCTCAGGTTATCGCGCCGACCGACAGCGCGCCGGGTGTGGATGCTACCTCGGCCCACAGTACAGTGACAATCAACGAGGGAGAGACAGGTTTTGCCGCCATGGACCTGTTCAGTAAGGTAACCGTGTCCACTGACACTGGAGCTGATAGCAGCGGCAAAGAATTAACCGAATTAGTGATCACAGTCGATCGCGCCGGTGCCAATCAAGTGCTGATGATAGATGGCAGTGAAATTGCCCTGAAACCCACCACCACCGGGAGCGATTCGACCCTCACTAACGGTTACAGTTATAAGGTCACCGTCAGCGGTGACACGACCACCATCACACTGAGTATTGCTTCGTCTGAGGCTTATCAACCCGCTGACGTTGCCACACTGATCGACGGCATTGCCTATAAACCGCTGGACAGCACCGTAGCAAGTGGTGATGTCACCGTTACGCTGAAAAGCCTGAGCGATCAAGATGCCACCGCTACGCTGGATATTCACGCCACCGTGACGATAGACAACAAAGTGAACGTTCCGCCAGAACTTTCCGGCAGCACGTTACAGGAAGCAGAAACCTTTAACGCAGGCACGCTGGCGAAAGCGACGGAAATCGCCTATTCCGCCGATGGCAGCCACGTGTATGCCGCTGGTTCCGACAACACCCTCACCGTTTTCTCGGTCGACAGCACCGGGCGCTTAACCCAACAACAAAGCCTGGTGGTTGACGATCTCGGCACGGTTAACCATCTGGTGGTCAGCGCCGATGGCAAGTCGGTTTATACCGTTGCGGGTAACGGTAACCTGATTCAGCTAAGCGTTAACGACGGCACGCTGACGTATGTCAGCACGACCAAGTTGCCAGCTGGCGGCTCAACCGGCGGGCTGGCGATTTCTGATGACGGCAAACAAATCTATGTGGATGCCAGCAGTAATTCGGGGCGCGCGGTGTATGTCTACAACCGCGCTGAAAATGGCGCATTAACGCAGGGGCAGGAACTGGAAGCGCACCGCAACGGCATGATTGCCACCTCCGGTGACTATGTCTATGTGATTCACAGCGGCGCCTCGTTCATCTCCCCCCACGAAATAAAGGTATATCTGCGTAATGCAACGACCGGCATCCTGACACAGGTCGACGACCTTATCCTCACCAAGAAGGGGCAGGATCCCGTCGACTACGCGCTGACCACCTCCAAAGATGGCAAGTTGCTGTACGTCGGCGACCCAACCAGCGCCAATATCGTTATTTACCAACTGGGCACGGACAACAAGCTGACGCTGATCAACACCGTCACCAGCGACAAAATTGGCAGCCTGACGCTGAGCAGCGACGGCACCCAGCTTTACGCCGCGACGACGACGGGCACCGTGAATGTTTACGCCGTGGGCGATAACGGCAGCTTGACGCTCACGGGCAGCAGCACCGGCACCACCAACGGCGGTGACATCGCCATCTCTGCCGATGGTAACTCCATTCTGATTTCTGGCAACGGCATCAGCCGTTATTCGCCGATCCAAACGCTGTTGCGTGGCGGCGAGATTACGCTGGCACACGGCCTGACGCTGTCTGATGCCAACAATGATCGTCTGGCAGACGGCAACGGGGATTATAACGGCACCACGCTGACACTTTCTCGCGCCACCGACCCACAAGCCGATGACCAGTTCGGCTTTGCGCAAGGCAGTGGTCTACAACTGATCGACGGGAAAGTGATGAGAGGCGATACCGCTATCGCCACCTTCAGCCAAAGCGCTGGCACCCTCACCCTCACCTTCCTGGCGGGGGCCAGTAAAGCCGACGCCAATGCGGTATTGCACCAGGTAACCTACAGCAATACCGGTGCCGACACCAATGGCACGCTGGTGAAACTGGCCTTGCGCGCCAATGACGGCAAGGCAGACAGCCAAACGGTCACATTGGATGTGCTGATCACCAACAATACCGCCCCAACGCTCGATGCCACCACCATTGGCAACAAGACCTATGATACCCACGGCACGGTGGTCAATCCGTTTAGCAATACCACGATCAGCGTCGGTGAGGTCGGCCAGTCGATTATCGAGCTGACGTTGACCATTGAAGGTGTCGATAACGCCGCGAATGAATTCATTATTATCGCAGGCACACGCGTCGATTTAGCGAGCGACAGCAGCGGTCAGGCTGGCGATTACCATTACACCTACAGCAGCAGCTACGGCACTGGTACGCTGGTGATTAGCCATGAAGCGGGCGTAACCGCTGCTGCGGCACAAACATTGGTCAACGGTATTGCCTACGTGAACGATACCGAACAGGCTACCACAGGCACGCGCACCATCACGCTGACCAGCCTGCGCGATAACGGCGGCACCGAAGGTGAGGGCAACGACACGAGCGATCTGGCGATCAGCGCCACCATCGCGTTGGCGATAAACAATGCGCCCGGTTGGCAAAACACCATCACCAACCCCGATGCCACGCTCTATTACAACAATGGCACCCTGAGCGGATACGGTGAATACGTCACGGCGATCGCCGTGTCAGCGGACGGTAAAACGCTGCTGGTCAGCGGCAGCGACGGAGCTAACGCAAGTGGAAACAGCACGCTGCGCATCTACAGCCGTGACAGCACGACCGGTGAGTTAACCCTGGTGCAAACCTTTATTCAGGGTGAGAGCGACAACCCGGATACCGCAGCGATTGAAGCCAACGGCCTCAGTGGTATCACCACGATGACGATGCATGGCAACGATCTGTACATCGCTGGACACAGCGGCGATGCGACAACGTACTCACTGGTGCGTTTCACCTACGATGCCACCACGGGCCAATACACTTACGCAGGTATCGTCGCCACTCAAGGCGTCAACGGTGCGACAGGGCTGGATGCGCAGATCACCGAAATCGTGATTTCAGCGGATGGTAAATCGCTCTACACCATCAACGGCACCTCCAGTATTGATGGATCAACCGGCAAATCGGCGCTGAGTCAATTTTCTCGCGATCCAAACACCGGGTCACTCACTTACCTTACCGCTTATCAGGGAGGGACTAACGAACTCGGCATGAACGCCCCCAGTGGCATGGTGATATCTGGTGATGGGAAATCGGTTTATGTTGCTAACCGTAGCGGCAGCATGCTGACACTCTTTTCGCGTAACACAGAAACCGGGGAGCTGACTTACAAAGGGCTCATTAATAATGCCAGCATTATTGCAGATCCTGATAGCGGTGAAAGACCCAGCGGTAGCAGCTATTTGTCCGAACTTCAGGACATCGTCATTTCACCCGATGGCGCCTTTGTCTATGTTGGCTCAGGGCAGCAAGCCACCGTCTCCATTTTCAGCCGTGATGCCAGTGACGGCAGCTTGACCTACGTCAGCACCGTTTCGCTCTATGCCAATGTTTCGGCGCTTAATATCCGAGAGATGGCGCTATCCAGTGATGGTTCCGCACTTTATGTCGGTTTTAATGGCAGCGTATTGGCAGTGCTAAGCCGTGACAGCGCCACAGGGTTATTGACCTATGTTGGCAAGCAGGATGTAGGAGTGCGTACCAACCATATTGCTGTCACACCCGATGGACTCAACATCTATAGCGGGCGCAGCCAGTTTACCGCCGGATTGACTATTCTCTCAGCCCTGCCTCACGCCGCCTACACCACCAACGGCGCAGCAACCTTCGCAGAAGGGCTAAACTTCGCAGATGTCGATGCGGATCAAAAAGCGGACTACAAGGGCACCACGCTGACCGTAAATCGCGCCAACGGTGCTTCGGCAGACGATCAATTCGGCTTTAAAAATGGTTCCGGGTTGCGTCTGGAAGATGGCAACGTCATGAAAGGCAAGGCCACCATTGCCACCTTCACGACGAAAGATGGCGTGCTGACCATCACCTTTAGCCGCGATGTGGATAAAGCCACTGCCAATCAGGTATTGCAGCAGGTCACTTACCTTAATAGCAACGCAGAAGCGCCCGCACGGGTTGATCTGACGATCACGGTGCGCGATAGCGGCGGGAAATCCGCCAACGCCAGCGTAGCGCTGCTGCTGGCTGAAACGCCGGTTGCCCCTACGCTTAGCGCCGAAGGCAAGCAAGCCAGCGCCACCATTACCTCCAGCGGCCTACCCGACACGGTGGACCTGTTCGATAACGTGGATACACGACTCGGCAACGCAGGGGCGACGCTCTCCGCATTGACCCTCACGGTAAACCGCGCCAGCGCCAATAACGCGCTGGTGATTGATGGCACCACTATCCCGTTAGCCGCCACCGAAGGCATGACAACACAGGGTCATTCGTATCAGGTGACCGTTAAGGATGGCATCACCACCGTTACCCTCAAGCTCAATAACAGCGACAACACGCCAAACGACGTGAATGCCCTGATCGACACTATCCACTATAAGGTGCTGAGCAGCGACGTAGCGCAAGGTGCCATTACCGTCACGCTGACACAACTGGTCGATGCGGCTGATAACACCACCACGCTCGACATCCACAGCACGGTCACCGTGGCGGACACGCGTTTGACGCCGCACCTTGGTGCCGAAGCGGGTGCACTTGATTATGGCAGCCTGTTTGATGCACTGGATGAGAACGACAAATCCCTGCTGACCGGCATTCAAGGCATCACGGTAGTGGGAGATAAAATCTACCTGATTCGCACACACAGCGATTGGGTTTATGACGAAACAACAAGCACCGGACAAGACGTTGAATCCAACGCGCTATATCTGGTGGAGCGTGATACCGACGGCAAGCTGTACATGACCAAAAGCGCTGAGATCACCGGTTTAACCGGTGCGGCGCAAGCACGAGTGTCCAGCGATGGAAACAGTGTCTATGTGATAGGGGCCGACAATATTGCCCTGTTCGATGCCAACGATCTGCACGCAATCGGCACCGTTGGCAGCGATCTTGGCATGGTGCGCGATGTGTTAGCCAATGGCGACAAGGTTTACATCACCAGCGGCGACAGCCTGCTGGTCTTCACCCGCAGCGGGGATACCTTAGCACTTAGCGCTACGCTCAACGATGCGGAAGACGATGGCATACAGCTCGACGGAGCCAATGCCTTAACCCTGTCACCGGATGGCAAAACGCTGTTTGTCGCGACGTCCGGCGGCGATACGGTGGTAAGCCGATTCAGCGTGGGCGATGACGGCACGTTGACCTATCAACAAGCTATCGCCGGTTCGACGGCCAGTGAAGAGGGTTACTACGCTTCCGCTATTACGGTTTCACCCGATGGCAAATCGCTGTATGTGGTGGATAACAATACGTCGTTGCATATCTTTACGGTAGCGCAAGACGGCACGCTCTCGGCAACCTCAACCCTGGCAATCAGCTCAGGCGAAGGCGACGATGGAAAGGCGACCAGCGTCAAGCAGGTGCTGGTTTCCCCCGATGGCAACTCGGTGGTGATTACCGGTGAATTGGGCCGCAGCGAGCATTACAATACGTATAGCATCATTCTCTACGCTCGCGCGGCTGACGGCAGCCTGACACAGCACCAGGCGGTAGAGGGCTTTGGCGATTTGGCGGATTATCAAGGGACGGTATTGAGCGAGGTGCGCTATGCCAGCTTCAGCGCTGATGGCAAACAACTGTACCTTACGGGTACCCTGAACATCCAGAACAGTACGAGCGGCATTACGCCAGAAGGGATCGTTATCCTCGATCTCATCCCTGCTACTGAAACCTTTACCGAAAGAGGCGATCCCGTCGCCCTGATCCCCGGCGGCACCTTGTCTGCCCCCGTTAACGATCAAAGCAGCTATCAAGGCGCGACGCTGGTGATTGAACGCACCGGCGGCACACAGGCCGGTGACCAGTTTGGGCTTTCCGAGAACAGCGGTCTGAGCCTCAAAGACGATGGCAAAATCTGGTCAGGTGATAAGGCTATTGCGGATGTCACGACCACCGCCAGCGGCACGCTGACCATCACCTTCCTCGCAGGCGTGACGCAGGCTGAAGCACAGCTGGTATTACGTGCCATTGTTTACCAATCCACCAGCAGCGACCCGACGTCTACCGGTACGCAAGCCACGTTCAACATTCGCTTTAATGACGGTCAGGATCACACGGCAGACTTTACCACCACGGTAAGCCTTGTCGGCCTGAATGATGCGGCGGTGGTGAGCACGGAACCGGTGAACGCCACTTACGTACCGGGCAGCGATGCGATCGCACTGTTCAAGAATACGGTCATCGACACCATTGAAGCGGGTCAAAAAATCCATCGGGTTGAGATTTCCGTTTCCCCCGCCAGTGTCGGTGATGTGCTGCATGTCGCGGGTGGGGAAATCTTGATCGACAAAACCATCGACTACCAGGCTTTTGTGGGTGAAAGCGGAATGGAATACCGCGTCAGTGTCAGCAACGGCGTTGCCACCGTGACGCTGTATGTTGCGCGTGATGGGGCCAGCACGGCACAGTTGATTGACAGCATCACCTACAGCCACAGCAACGCAGAGGCAACCGGTAATCGCACGATAGGTTTGACCCTCTATGAGGATGTGGATTGGAAACATCCAGAACCGCAAAATGCCAAAGCAGAATTTAGCGAAAAGACGGTCATTATCTTTCAGGGCAGCGACGTTCCTGAAAACATCCCTCCCGTGTATAACGACGGCACCGGACTGAATCTGGGCACACTGCAAGCGGGCAGCGCGTATCACTACACCTTGCCGGAAAACCTGTTTACCGATGCCGATAACGACACGCTGACCTGGCGTGTCAGCGGCTTGCCGGCAGGGTTAAGCTTTGATGCGCAAACCCGCACGATTTCAGGTACACCTACGGCGTCCGGTGAGTTTGCCTTGACCCTCACCGTCAGCGATGGAAAAGCGCAAGCCACCCATACGGTCGAGATAACGGTCGCGCAAGCCCCCGATGTCGAACCGGACAACAGTGCACCGGTGTACAACGACCAAGCCGGGTTGAATCTGGGGGCACTGCAAGCGGGCAGCGCGTATCACTACACCCTGCCGGAAAACCTGTTTACCGATGCCGATAACGACACACTGACCTGGCGTGTTAGCGGCTTGCCAAACGGGCTGAGTTTTGATGTCGCAAGCCGCACGATTTCGGGTACGCCCACCACATCAGGCTCATTTACCGTGGTGCTCACCGCCAGCGATGGCAAAGCGCAAGCCACGCACTCGCTCAACGTAACCGTTGCGCAAGCCCCTGTGGAGCCGCAGCCGGAAACGCCAGACAGCACAACACCGGCCCCGGTGATCCTGACGACATCATCAGCAAGCGTCTCTGATGCGTTGAAGGAACGGGAACAGGAACAGCCCTTAAGTGCGATCATCGCGGCACTTTCCCAAACGCCTTCACCGGCGACGGCACACGCGAGTTTATCGGCAGAATTCGCGGTAGCGCCGTCTCACACGGCGGCAGAACGTACCGCTGCGCCATGGGTGCTCGACCCCATGATGCAAACGCTACTGCCGCCGCTGGAAACGGTGAATTTTGCCGCGCGCGGCCACGCAGTTCAGCGTGACGGCGCGCCGGGACAGGTGACGGAGTCATCGCTGTTCCAGCGCGTACCCGGTCAAACCACCTCATTGGAATCAGCCTACAGCAGCCTACAGGGTTCGTTGCAGCGCGACAGCGCTGGCGCGCTGGTGTTCACCCTGCCGTCACGCCTGTTCAGTGCGCGTGATAGCGGCGTAGCGCTGTCGTTGCAGCTCGCCAACGGTCGCCCCCTGCCTGCCTGGGTTCAGTTTGATGCCCGCAACGGTCAACTACGCATTACCGATCCTGACGCGGTGCAGGTAAACCAGATCCAGTTGGCGCTGACCGCGCAGGCGGTCGACGGCGCGCGGCGCACGATACCCGTCACGTTGCAAACCGGACACGAGGCATCGGCAAACCAGCCAACGGATCGCGGTGCTTCCACCACGTTGCCGCCGTTAGCGGACGACAGCGTGCAGGACAGCCGCATTGACATCGCATTGCCCACGGGAAAAACCGCGTTTAGCGAGCAGCTTAACGCACCGCGCGCCGAACAGGATGCTCTGCTGGCCGCACTGAGTGAATTGAGCCGTCTGCGCGCGTGACAGGTGCGGGACATTTTGCAGCAGTTAACCATAGCTTCAGTCGGTTGTGGGCCGTTCAGCCCACAGCCGACAGAGAATAAACCCATTACAAGAGGGAATAACCCGGTGAATCAGCACACAGCCACTTTCTGGGATAGCCAGCAACACCACCATCAGTCTGTCACTACCGTGCCGGAACGGCTTTCTGGCACCAAAGCACTGCGTATCGCCGTCGCCCTTGCCTGTATCGGGCTGGCGGGCTGCGCCGTCAAACCGGAACCAATCACCACCGAGCAGCAGGTGGCGCAAGCACTGAGCGACAGAACGCAGATGTTCGCCAATCAGGAACCGGTGCGCGGCACCATTACGCTGGAAGAAGCCATTGCGCGTGCGTTGAAATACAACCTGCAACAGCGCGTTGCGCTGCTGGAACAGGCTATGGAAGACAACCTGCTTGGCGTCCAGAATCTGGATATGCTGCTGCCTAAACTGACTGCCCGTGCCGGGATGCAAACCCGTGACAGCGTTGCGGCTTCCAGCAGTAAATCAATCAATACCGGAGAGGAATCTCTGAAGCCCTCCACCAGTCAGGATCAAACCACGCGCACCGCCGATCTCTCGTTAAGCTGGAACGTGTTGGATTTCGGCATCAGCTACTTTAACGCCAAGGTACAGGCCAACAAATCGCTGGCGGCAGAAGAGCGTCGCCGCCGCGTGGTAGCCGATATCACTCGTCAGGTGCGCACTGCCTACTGGGAAGCCGCCACCGCCCAGCGTTTACAACCGGAAGTCACCACCGCGCTGACGCAGGCCCGTCAGACGCTGGATTATGCGCGCCAGACTGAGCAACAACGTTTGCTGGCACCGGTGGAAGCACTGCGCTTCCAGAAAAACATGCTGGAAATGGTGCGTCAGCTAGAGATCGTCGACAGCGATCTGGTGGTGGCGAAATCGCGTCTGGCTGCGCTGATGAACCTGCCGCCCGCCAGCAAGTTTGACGTGGTGGTGCCCAGTGAAAGCAGCCTGGTGGCACCGAAGATCGTCTATTCACTCGACGATCTGGAAAACTTCTCCATGGTGAAACGCCCTGAGGTGCGCGAAGAGGGCTATCTGGCGCGTAACAGCGTGCTGGAAACCCGCAAATCGCTGTTGCGACTGCTGCCAGGCGTTTCACTGTTTGCAGGTGTGAACAGCGACAGCAACAGCTATCTGGTGAATCAGCAATGGGCCAGCGCCGGGGTTCAAGTCAGTGGCAACCTGCTTAACGTATTGTCCTGGTCATCGGTAAAACGGGCCGGTGAAGCCAATGAAGATCTGGCGGAAGTACGCCGTCAGGCATTGCGTATGGCGGTGCTGACGCAGGTGAACGTGGCCTGGCAGGAATACCAACAGAGCACACGCATGTTTGGGCGTTATCAGGAACTGGCGCGCATCCAGCGTGGCATCCTGAATCAGACCGCACTGAGCGTACAGCACCGCGCCGAAACGCAGATGGAGCAGGTGCGGGTCAGCACGGAAACCATTCTCACTACGCGCGCACGCGATCGCAGCTTTGCCGACGTACAAAACGCGCTGGGCGCGGTATACCAAGCGGCGGGGCTGGACGTGCTGCCGGATAACGTCAACGATGTCAGCCTGGCTGCCTTGAGCAGCAGCATCGCCCACACCACGGGCACGCTGGAAAAAGGCGGGGTCGCTGTGCCGCGCCTGTCGCTGGCAGCGGCTGCGCCTGTGGCACCTGTCGTCGCCCCCTCTGTGGCTACCTTACCCACCACGGCCTCAGTGGTAACCCCCATCCCCGCAACAGCGTCAGCCGCAGCCAAACCGTATCGCGTGGTCAACACCGATATGTGGGATAACCTGCAATCCCTTCAGGCGGGAGGCACACGGTAATGATGAGCAGCATGATGCGACCGCTGCTGCTGGCAAGCACGCTGGTTCTGCCCCTATGGGGGCAGGCTGCGCAGGGGGACATTCGCGTTCAGCTCAGCGCACAGCGCTATAGCGTACTATCGAGCGAAATTGCCGGTAAAATCACTGATATCACCGTGAAAGAAGGTGAACACTTTAAGCAGGGAGATACCCTGCTGACCTTCGACTGCACGGTACTGCGTGAGAAATTGAACTACTCCAGCGCGGCAGAAAACGCCGCGCGTAAAAAGCTGGCTATCGCCGACCGCCTCGACAAGCTCAACGCCATCAGCCTGTCAGAAGTGGATCAGGCGCGCTCCACCGTTACCATGGCACAGGCGGAAAGCGGCGTGAATCGCGCCATGTTGCAACGGTGCGTCATCAAAGCGCCCTTCTCTGGACGCGTCACCGAAACCAAGGTCAAACGCTGGGAGTCGGTGCCGGAAGGCAAAGAGCTGCTGGCAATCTATGACGACAGCGCCTTTGAACTGGAGATGATCGTGCCTTCTCGCTGGCTGGTGTGGCTGAAACAGGGCAGTCCGTTTCAGGTAACGCTGGATGAAACCGGATTAACCTACCCGGCAGAGATTAGCCGTATCTCCTCCTCGGTGGAGCCGGTGAGCCAGTCAGTAAAAGTGTTTGGCCGTTTGGCCCAGCCGAGCACTGGATTACTGCCGGGCATGAGCGGTGTCGCGCAGATAGCACCGCCAGACGGCATCACACCATGATGAATCCGACCGTCGCGTCGACGGCGCATACTGAGCAAGACCCACAGCTCAGGCTACTGTCTGAATTGCTGCAACTGCAACGGCGTGCCCGCGCGCGTGAAACCGCGGATGAGTTAGCATTTTTCATCGTCAATGAAACCCATTCGCTGGTGAGATATCGTCAGGCACTGTTGTGGAACAACGAGCAGCAGCGATTACAGGCAGTCTCGGGATTGGCATCGCTCGATTACAATGCGCCCTTTAGCAGCACCTTTAGCCAGTGGTGCCGCGGATGGCAGGCGGAGCAGCGCCAAAGCGGCACCCTACGCTGTCAGGAACTGCCGGTTGAGGATCAGGCGTTGTGGCATGAATACCTGCCCGAACACCTGTTATGGCTGCCACTGCGATCGGCACAGGGTGAAACCGCACTGACGCTGATTCTGGCACGCGAAACCCCGTGGCTGGCACCGGAGATCCTGTTGCTGGACACACTGGCAGAACCTTACGCCCACGCCTGGTCCTGCCTGCATAAACAGCGTCGACCTACGCCGACACACCCAAAAAAACGCCGTATGGTGCTGTTTGGCACCGTAGCATTGGTATTAATCCTACTGATCCCGGTGCGCCAGTCGGTGCTGGCTCCGGCCGAGATTGTGGCGCATCAGCCGGTGATAGTACGTGCCCCTGTCGCGGGCGTGGTAGACGCTATTCTGGTGCGCCCCAATCAACCCATCCGAGCCAATCAGCCTCTGGCGCGGTTGGATGCACGCGAGCTGGAAAACCGACACTATTCTGGTGCGCCCCAATCAACCCATCCGAGCCAATCAGCCTCTGGCGCGGTTGGATGCACGCGAGCTGGAAAACCGGCTGGAAGCCGCGCGCCAGACGTTTGCCACTGCCGACGCCCAGTATCGGCAGGCGCAACAACAGGCGCTGTTTGATGCCAACAGCAAGGCCAGTCTGGCGGTTCTGCAAAGCCGCCGCGAGCAGGCACAAAGCGAGCGAGACTTTCTCCTGCGCCAACTGGAGCGTATGCAGTTGACCTCACCGCGCGATGGTGTGGCGGTGTTTGACGATGCCAGCGAATGGATTGGCCGTTCCGTTGCAGTCGGCGAGCGCATCATGATGGTCGCCGACCCCAACGACGTGGAACTGGAGATCCAACTGCCCGCAGCGGATGCGATTGCGCTGGAAACCGGCGCGGATGTGCGGCTATTCCTGAACGTCGCCCCCAATGCCGCTCAGGAGGCGCAACTGACACAGATAGGTTATCGAGCAGCCCTCACGCCCGATAACGTCATGGCCTACCGCCTGCGCGCTCGCTTTACCGAGGACGATGCACAACGACGCGTCGGGCTAAAAGGCACAGCGAAGTTGTACGGTAAGCGCACGCTGCTGGTCGCTTACCTGCTGCGTAAACCGCTGGCGACGCTGCGCGTCTGGCTGGGGGTCTGATGCTGCCGGGCTCCCCTTCTGCTTCGGCACTCAGCCCGTTACGGGATGAGTTGATTTTGCATAAAGGCCCGGCGAACCGCGATGGTTCCCCCAGTTGGACGTTGGAAGATCCGCTGCGCGGCCTCTATTTCCGTATCGGTTGGCCCGAGATGGCGATGCTGTCTCGCTGGTCACTGGGTGACGCCGCACGCATTATTTCGGATATCCAACAGGCGTCGACGCTGACACTGGATGAAAGTGATGTGCACTACTTCAACCACTTTCTGCAAACCAACAGCCTGACGCGCGTCAGCGGCGATAAGGCGTTGGCGCAATTTTCTCAGCAAGTACAGCGCTCACAGGTATCACTGTGGCGCATGCTATTAAAGAACTATCTTTTTTTCCGTATTCCCCTGTGGCACCCGGACCGTTTTCTTAACGCCACGCTGCCTTGGGTCTCGCTGTTTTATCGCCGCTCATGCTTAACGCTGACGATATTGGCTGGCGTGTTGGGGCTGTTCCTCGCCGGACGGCAATGGGACACCTTCACTCACACATTTCTGCACTTTTTCACGCTGGAAGGTGCCGCACTAGCCGGACTCACGCTGTGCGTGACCAAAATTCTGCACGAATTCGGTCATGCCTACGCCTGTAAACATTTTGGTGCGCGCGTCGCTACCATGGGGGTGGCATTTCTGGTGATGATGCCGATGCTCTACACCGATACCTCCGGGTCGTGGAAACTGACACGCAGGCGTCAACGCATCACCATCGGTGCCGCCGGTATGCTAACCGAACTGGCGCTAGCCGCTTGGGCCACCTTAGCCTGGAGCTTCCTGCCGGATGGCATGCTGCGCAGCGCCGCCTTTATGCTTGCCACCACCACCTGGATCATGACGCTGGCGGTCAACCTGAGCCCGCTGATGCGGTTCGACGGTTACTTTTTGCTGTCGGATGCCTTGCAAGTGCCCAACCTGCAACAGCGCGGCTTTGCCATGGGCCGCTGGCAGATGCGCGAATGGCTGTTTGGCCTTGGGGATGCACCACCCGAGATCTTTCCCCGCTGGTTGCAGCGCACGCTGGTCGCCTATGCGTTTACCGTATGGGTTTACCGCCTGTTTCTGTTTACCGGTATCGCGATTCTGGTCTATCACATGGCCTTTAAGCTATTGGGCATGTTGCTGTTTGCCGTGGAGATCGGGGTTTTCGTGGCAATGCCCATCGTCAATGAGCTGCGTGCGTGGAGCCAACGCCGCAAGGACTACCGTATGAATCGCAATATGATAACCACCCTGACACTCAGTGTCCTTGTGCTGCTTCTCCTGCTGCTGCCCTGGCAACGAAGCGTTTACGCACCCGCCTTGCTGCGAGCAGAACAGCAAAGCAGCCTCTACACGCCGTTACCCGCTATGCTTGCGGGTATCGCGGTAAAGGTCGGTCAACCCGTGCAGGCTGGACAGGTGCTGTTTCAGCTCTCGTCGGAGCCGTTAGCCCACGAGCGGCAGCAGTTGGAGCGACAAATCGCCACGTTGGAATGGCAAAGCACATTCCAGTTGTTCAATAAGGAGGCTGCGGGCGATCACCTGCGTGTAAAACAGGAACGGGATGCCGCACAACAGCGTTTACAGGTGCTGTTACGCCAATCCGAACAGTTAACGGTGCGCGCCCCGATGGATGGCGTGGTGGCAGATATGGCGACACCGCTGTCGGAGGGGGAGTGGCTTGGACAAGGTGAATGGCTGGCCATCGTCACTCAGCCTGTCGGTGGTCTGGTAGAGGCTTTCGTTTCTGAAAAAGAGTGGCAGCGCTTGCGCATCGGTAATCCCGGTACGTTTTACGCTCAGGATGTTAACCACGGGGCGATACCCGTCACCATTGCTGATATTGACAGCACGGCCGTTCGCGATCTGAACAACGTGCCGGAGCTGGCCTCCCTCTACGGCGGTGCAATCGCCACGCTGAGTGATGGACAGCGTAAACTCCACCCGGAACAAGCGGTATATCGCGTCTTGCTACGGCTTCCGCCTGATTTTCATGCTCCGGGACAGGTGCTACGCGGTACGGCAGTGATGGAGGGCGATGCACAAAGCCTGTTGGTACGCGGCTGGAAACTTGCATCGGCAGTATTGATTCGCGAACTCTCCTTTTAACTCACTGTTTGGCATAACTCACGTAATGCCACAGGGAACGGTTTCAGCAAGAAAACAAGTGGCTATAGCGCATACTGAGCGCTAATCAGGAACAACAAGGAAGATGACATGATTATCATGCTCTACAAGCCCCCGGACCTCAGCCCTCGCATTGCACCGGAACATTGTAAGAAAGAGCAGGGGCCGAAGAAAATAACGCTGCATCTTATGAAAAAGGTGGAAAACAGCCTGCTCCCCCTACTGACAGCCCAACGAGAGCGGTTTCTGTTTCGCACCACCAGGAAACACCCTTGTTTGAACAACGTCTACCGCTGTGCGGTGAAAGAAGGCCATCGGGGCCGCTGTCAGGCAATAGGCACCGCGGTCACTGCGGTCGATGACATTTTTAAAAATACCACATTGAGGGGAACGGCGACACGTATCTGTCAGCAAACGCCCTGTGACAACACGCTCCCACCGGAAAAAGATCCCGCTATTGCGCTACGCGGCAAAAAATTTATCGAAACCTTTTTGGTGCACAAGACACCGTTGGACGAAGAAACCTACATCACCGCGCTTGGCGTCGGCTACCAACTCAAAAAACTCAAGTTCGATCCGCTACTAACTGACATGTTTGCCCAAGTATGGCGCGAGCGAGAGCAACTGTTACCCCCGGAGGCCATAACTCAATCAACGGCGCGCTCGCGAAAACAGAAATAATTGCACTGCACTGCACGATGATGTTATGGACTATTGATGGCGTATGTTAACGCTGCTTGCCCACATCATTCAGTGCCTCCATTGCTGGGCTGAGGAAATAGCTAAGGAATGTTCTTTTACCAGTTTTAATTTCCGCAGTAACCTGCATACCGGGTTCCAGTTGCCACTCCTCAGGCCCGACGCGCAATGACCTGTTCTTTAACGCAATAACCGCACGATAAACCAGTCCACGATCTTTATCCTCCGTAGCATCAGCTGCAATGTTCTGTAGCGTTCCATCCACCCAGCCGTAGCGAGTAAAATCGAACGTATCAATCTTGACGGTGACCGTCTGCCCCACCCGTAAAAAACCCACGTCCTGATTTTTGATCAACACTTCCGCCACAAGTTCGCTATCGACGGGAACAATTTTGAGCAACTCTTGTGGTGGTTCGACGGCCCCTCCTGCATCACGAAAGGCCAGCGAGTCAACGATGCCCTCTACCGGGGAACGCAAAGTATATTGCGCTATTTGGGCATCAACCTGTTTCAGTTGGCTAATCAATACGTGATTATCATGCTCGCGTTCAGCTCTATGACGGGCTACCGCATTGATGTTTTTCGCTCCCGCACTGATTTGCTCACGGTCCAACTGCGCCAGGCTACGGCGACATTCTTCCAAGTGTGCCGCTGTGCCATCGACAGCGTGGTGCGCCTCCAGGTATTTCTTTTTGATTTCTAACAAACTATCTCGGCTGGTCATTTTTTTGTGATACAAGCTCTCAATCGCCAGATATTGTTCTTTCAATACATTCAGTTGCCCTTCAGCCAGCTGTTTGCGAGATTGATGCCCCATCATTTGGGCATCCAATACCCTCTTTTTACTTTTATACACCTCTTGCTCGTGCCAATCATTTTCGACCTCTACCCTCAATAGCGCCTCGAGTTGACTAGCCAGCACAGCATCTTCCTGACGGTAACTATCAGGAAATACGTTGGACCACGGCTGGCCGTTGTAATACCCGTTGAGCTTATCCAGCCGCACAAGGTGAAACCGATTCAACTTCTGACGCAGTCGAAGTTCTTCAGCGCGCTCATCCAGATGCTGGCTATTCAATTTGATGAGCACTTGCCCTTGCTTGACGGGCATACCGTCTCGTACCAGCACACTGGCAACCTCAGCAGTTACCGCAGTACTGACAGGCCGCGAAAGTTCTCGCACGACCACCTTACCGTGCGTCACAGCGACAATATCGACCTTTCCCAGTGCCGCCCATAGCACGGTGAGGATGAGTGAGATCATGATGACCCACAAAATCGCTCTACCTACAGGAGAGGGCGGAGTCTCCTGGATTTCAATTACCGCTGGAAGAAATTCACGATAGTGTACTTTCATCACGCCTCTCCCTGCTGCAGGGCATAAAGCCGGGCATAGAGCCCGCCCTGAGCCAACAGTTCAGCGTGTGAACCTTGCTCACTGACCCTGCCTGATGCCATGGCAATGATGCGATCGGCACGGCGAACCGTCGATAACCGATGCGCGATAATAAATACCGTTTTGCCACGGCATATTTCAGCCATATTGTTCTGAATCACGCGTTCTGATTCATAATCCAACGCACTGGTGGCTTCATCAAAGATCAATATTCTGGGTTGAGTGATGAGGGCTCTGGCAATACCGATACGCTGTTTTTGCCCACCGGAAAAGAGATTGCCTTGTTCACCGACAGGGGTGTCATACCCCAGTGGTAGCGCGCTGATAAACTCATGTGCTCCGGCAAGAGTGGCCGCCGAAATAACCTGTTCAATGGGCGAGTTAGGCAACGCTAACGCAATGTTGTCGCGGACGGTGCCAGAAAAAAGCTGAGTATCCTGCAATACCACGCTGACACTACGTCGCAGCCAATGCGGATCGGTATGGGCAATGTCAGTATCATCAATAAAGATCTGCCCAGACGAAGGGAAATAAAGACGTTGTATCAGTCGGGCGAGAGTACTTTTCCCCGAACCGGAACGCCCAACAATACCGATGATTTCTCCTGCACGTACCGACAAGTTGAGACCATCCAGGACAGGCGGAGCATCAATTTGGTAGGAAAAACGGATATCAGTAAAGCGCACCGCCCCTTGTATCTGCGCAAGCGTTACACCACTTTTCTGCTGTTGCTCTGGCGGCACATTCAGAATGTCTCCCAGGCGTTTAACGGAAATAGAAACTTGCTGCACATCCTGCCACAGTTGCACCAGACGTAAGATGGGGCCAGTAACGTGCCCGGCAAACATATTAAAGGCAATAAGCCC